>JANYFS010000221.1 GCA_025359705.1 Deinococcales bacterium
CAAAGTGCCGTCCACCCGCACCCGTGCGTAACCTTCTTTTTTCAAATCGGCAAAGATTTTGCGGTATTCGCCTTTGCGCCCACGCACAATGGGGGCCAGCAAAATGGCTTTTTTATCTGGGGCGGTTGCCAGCAATTTATCGGTGATTTCCGAAGGGCTTTGCCGCTCAATTTTCTCGCCACAGATGGGGCAATAGGGGGTTCCCACCCGTGCAAAAAGTAAACGCAAATAATCATGAATTTCGGTGACGGTTCCCACGGTGGAACGCGGGTTATGGGAAGTGGTTTTTTGGTCAATGGAAATGGCAGGCGAAAGCCCCTCGATAGAGTCCACATCGGGTTTTTGCATCAGGCCCAAAAACTGCCGTGCATAGGCCGAAAGGCTTTCCACATAGCGGCGCTGCCCTTCGGCGTAGATGGTATCGAAGGCCAAAGTCGATTTACCCGACCCCGAAACCCCCGTGATCACCACAAACTGATTGCGCGGAATTTCCACATCAATGTTTTTAAGGTTATTTTCCCGTGCGCCACGCACTTTAATGCTGTCGTTCAAGTGACCCCACTTCCTTTTATTGGTACGTTTTTATGGATACCTTGCCGTAAAAGCTCGAGCCAAACCTATCTTCCTGCTTGCATCAAATGGTCAGGTTTCTTACGTTTCAAGGCAAAAACACCGCTCGAGTTCTGCCAAAATCAAGGCCATATTCTACCACTCGAGGGCAAGGAGTGTATAGGAGTGCTTTATAAATGGGGTGTATTTTGTGGATGAGGCCACATTAGGCCAAAGTTTTACTTACTCTCGAGTCTAGTCGCTCGAGGAATTTTCCAGCGCCAGTAAATCTTCTAACGTATCCACATCCTGCGGCGCGGGGAAATCAAACTCGAGTTTTAGTACTCGAGCGGGATCTTTTTCGATCACTGCCTTGCCGCCCGAATCCCCCCGAAGCTGCACCAGTTCGGGCCACACCGCTCGAGTGAACAGCACGGGATGGCCCCGCACGCCTGCAAAAATTGGGACGATGATTGGGGCTGGTGTGTGCAAATATGCCTCGAGCAACGTGGTAAAAACCATATTTGGCACTCGAGGTTGGTCGCCCAGCACGATCAGCACGGCCTCGGTTTGGCTTCGCTTGAGGGTTTGGATGCCCGCACGAACCGAGGAACCCATTCCAGAAGCAAAATCTGGGTTTTGAATAAAGTGAATGGGGGAGAGGATTTCTCGCTCGAGGGCGGCCTGTACCGCAGCGGCTTCGCGGCCTAGCACGGTAAAAATCTCGAGTTCTGTTGGGATTTTGCGAACCGCATGAACAATGATGGGGTGTCCCTCGAGGGGGGCCAGCATTTTGGACGCGCCAAAACGGGAAGACCGCCCAGCGGCAAGCACTAGGGCGGCAATTTTAGGGTGGTCTTGGTTTGGCGTATTTTACTCCCTTGGTTACCCTTGGTTACCCTTGGTTACAAAATTTCTGGATTCAAACTTAGATTATTTGGAGATAAACGGCACAGCGGTTTTACCATGCAGCACTGCTGTCATCTCTGCCAAAATGCTCAGGGCAATGCCTGCGGGGGTATCCAAACCCAAATCCAGACCTGCGGGGGTGTGAATTCGCTCGAGACTGGCTTTGGAGAATTCCAGCTCCTCGAGGAAACGCAGGATGGCGCGGCCCCGTTTGTGGCTTGCCAGTACCGCAATATAACCCGCAAAGCTGGAGAGGGCGGCCTTGAGTGCAAAAATTTCATCGGCGTAGTTGTGTGAAACCACCACCACTGCGGTAAAGGGGTCGCTTTGCTCGAGCAGCAAAACCCGCTCGAGGTCGCCACTCAGCCGAAAATCGGCTTGGGGAAACGCCTCGAGGCTGACTTTTTCGGGCCTCGAGTCAAAAATGGTGGTCAGGCAACCCACTTCTCGGGCCAGACGCACTAAAGGTTGCGCGATGTTGCCTGCGCCAATGATCACCAAGTGGGGCGGCGGCAACCAACGCTCGAGGAAAACGGGAACACCTGTGGGTTCCACAAAAATATCTTGGGGAACATCTTGGGGAATATCTTGGGAAACATGCTGGGGTTGTGGCTCGAGGGTGGTGTACAAATTCACAGTTTGGCGCAGGCTGAGGCGCTCGAGGGTGCTTTGCCACACAGCTTTGACCTGTGGGTTGGGTTCCAAAAAAACCTCGAGGTGGCCCGTACAGACCAAGCCCAATTCGCTGTCTTCGTCTTCGCCCAAGGCAAAGGTAAAACGCCGTGCAAGATTGGTTTCAAGTGCGCCCAGTGCCTGTTCCCGAATCACCCCGTCGCCACAGCTTCCAAAAGAAACCGTTCCCAAAGTAAAACCATCTTGGGCCACCCACATCCGCGCCCCCAGTTTGCGCGGCGACATGCCTTCTACCCCAATCAGTGTGATCAAGGCAAAAGGAATGCCCCTCGAGTGCATCCGCTCGAGCTGTTTTAGCAATGTGGGTAAGGGTTCTCGCATAATTTTAGCTGGATCTAACTGGCGATTCCTGCGGCGCTCGAGAGGGCGCGGTGGGCCATCACGCCGACCAAATGGGCGCGGTATTCGCTCGAGGCGAAGTTATCCGAAAGTAGTTCGCTGGCTTCCACGGCGTTTTGTACTGCGCTGGATAGCAGTTCCGAGGTCAGAACCCGCGCTTCAAGGGCGGCTTCAATTTTGCCCAAACGCATCACCCCTGGCCCTGCACCGGTCAGGGCAAGTCGAGCGCTCGAGCAAATCTGGCCTGCCATGTCCAGCACCGCCGCCACCCCCACAATGGCATACCTCGAGGCGGGGTGAGCAAATTTGGCATAGGCCATATGGGAGCCTTGCAGCGGAATATGAATCTCGGTCAGCATTTCCCCACTTTCCAGAGCGGTGGCAAACATCCCCTGAAAGAAGTCTTGGGCGGCAACCACTCGAGGGCCGTTTTGACTTTCAATCTTTAGCGATGCACCCAAGGCCAGCATTGCGGCGGGGTAATCGGCAGCGGGATCGGCGTGGGCCAGAGCGCCGCCGATGGTTCCTTTGTTTCGCACCATCGGGTCGCCAATTAAGCTGGCCTGCTGCGGCAAAATCGGGCAATGGCTGTGCAACATATCAGAGAACTCGAGGTCGCGGTGGGTGGTCATCGCCCCCAAAATCAGGGTATTTCCCTCGAGCCGAATTCCCCGCAGTCCCTCGAGCGCAGACACATCGATCAGGGTGCTGGGCGCAGCCAAACGCAATTTCATGGTGGGAATCAAAGAATGTCCACCCGCCAAAAGTTTGGCATCGGGATGCTGCTCGAGCAGGGCTAGGGCTTCTTGGATATGGCTGGGACGGAAGTAATCGAATTCGTTGGTGTACATGCAAGCTCCGTTGGGCGTTTGGAGGGTGTTGGGTGTTGGCTAGGTTTCAATCGTCCGCCGCTGCGGGCTGCACCGTCCCCGCTTGAATGGCTCGCCAAACCTTCTCGGAGGTGAAGGGCATGTCCAAATGCGCCACCCCAAACGGCTCGAGGGCATCGATCACCGCGTTGGCAACGGCGGCGGTGCTGGCGATGGTTCCCGCTTCGCCAATGCCTTTGACTCCCAAGGGGTTGTGGGGGCTGGGGGTGACGGTGTGTCCGATCTCGAACATGGGTAAGTCGTCGGCTCGAGGCATGGTGTATTCCATGTAAGTGGCACTGAGCAATTGGGCATCGTCGTCGTATAGGGCGCTCTCGAGCAGAGCTTGGCCCATGCCTTGGGCAATGCCGCCGTGTACTTGACCCTCAGCAATTAAGGGGTTGATGATGTTGCCGCAGTCGTCCACACAGACATAGCGAATCAGTTGGACTTTGCCGGTTTCCGCGTCCACTTCCACCACCGCAAGGTGTGTGCCAAAGGGGTACACAAAGTTTTTGGGATCATAAAAATAGGTCGCCTCGAGTCCTGGCTCGAGGTCGGAGGGATAGTCGTGGGCAAGGTGGGCTTGCAGGGCCACGGTTCCAAAGCTGACCGTTTTTTCGGGAACCCCTTTCACCGAAAAATTGCCATCCTCGAAGATCAAATCTTGCTCGGGATCGGCTTCCACCGCCTTGAGCAAATGTACGGCGATCTTGCGGGCTTTGGCAACAATTTTTCCCAAAGCCATTTTTAGCGCCGAGGCTCCTACAGGCGCACTCCTCGAGCCGTAACTTCCCCAGCCAAAGGGCATTTTACCAGTGTCACCGTGAACCACCGTGATGTTGGAGATGTCGGTTTGCAGCTCATCGGCGGCGATTTGGGCGAAGGCAGTTTCGTGGCCCTGCCCGTGTGAGTGGCTGCCGGTAAACACTTCCACTTTGCCCGTGGGGTAGACCCGCACCAAAGAACTTTCCCACTGCCCCGCCTGAGCGCCCAACATCCCCACCAAAGCACTGGGGGCCAGCCCGCACGCCTCGATGTAGGTGGAAATGCCAATGCCGATGTACTTGCCATTTTTACGCCCCTCGAGCTGTTTTTGACGCAAATCTTGGTACCCCAACATCTCGAGGGCCAGTTCCATAGCGGGTTCATAGTTGCCGCTGTCGTAAACTAAAGCCACTTTGGATTGGTACGGAAATTCGTGGGGCTGAATAAAGTTTTTGCGGCGCAGCTCTATAGGCTCGAGGCCCAGCTCATGGGCGGCAAGGCTCATGATCCGTTCGAGGACATAGGTGGCCTCGGGGCGGCCCGCTCCACGGTAGGCATCCACGGGAACAGTATGGGAAAAAACCCCCGTGACATTGACATGAATGGCAGGAAATTTATACGGCCCATTCAGCAGCGTGCCATACAAATAGGTCGGCACAGCGGGGGCAAACAAGGTCAGATACGCGCCCAAATTGGCTAGGGTATTGACCCGCAGGCCCATCAGGGTTCCATCGTTTTGAATGGCAAGCTCGGCAACGGTTTCGTGATCGCG
>JANYFS010000223.1 GCA_025359705.1 Deinococcales bacterium
CTACAATAGCTTTTTCGCGCAAAGAATTATATCAATGTTACCTGTGAACTTGAGTTGGGAGAAATGCCGAATCAGCCTAGAAAAGCTACTTTCTCTGGGCATGAAGGCCGCCTAAAACTTCCGAACCATTGAAATATAATTCAAAAATATAATTCAAAAATACAAAAGATGAGTAATGTAACAATCTACCCCCTTTCAGTGCTGTCTACTAAACAGGCAGACTGTGGGGGTTTTTAAATGAATTTTAAAAACTGAAAAATCACAGCGGGGCAAAACTCTGTGGCTTGATCGCTCGAGGGTGATGTGGGCCACTGTCAGAGTTTTGTCAGAACACTAAGGCTATTATGACTTCAAATCGTTATCCGTTAGATAGCTGCGGGATTGTTATTTTGAACGTTAAATTATCAAGCCCGTACATCTTTAAAAACACTCCATTTTTACATACGGCACGTCTCTGCACACAGCCATGTCTCTATAAACAATACCTATCCAAACGAATACCTACAAAATATCCCCCAATCCCATTTGGACATCTTGTTGGGTACTGGCCTCATGTAACAACTTTCGGGTATTTAGATGGGATATACAGGCCAAGTTGAGCAACAAGTCGAGCAACAAGTCGAGCAATACATCTCAATTCAACCTCGCCCCTCGAACAACCTGTAAGATTAACCTGTAAGATACAGAAACCACGGGTTGTATCCTGAGTTGAGAAGCCCACTCATACCCTTTGGAGTATCCTTTGTCCTCTACACCCTTGAGCAACCTAATAGCTATGAACTTTGATCCCACCTCTACCGAACCGCTCGAGGCAAAACGAATGCGGGCTTTTTATCAGGCTAGCACTTGGTTTCGAGAAATAGGTCATCCTCAAGGCATTGCCCAAGCTTTGGTGCAGTTTGCAGCCGAACTTCTGGACACCGCTCGAGCGACTGTTTTTGTATTAGATCAATCCAATTTTTCAGCCTCTGAAAGTATTTCTGAAAGTATTTCTGAAAGTATTCCTGAAAGTATTCCTGATATGGATTCCAAACCTGAAAGAGCCTTGTATCCAGTGGCAGATTTGGGCATGGGTAGTGCCAAAATCCGAATACTGAGCAATCAAAATAGTCTAATTTGGCAGGCGTTAAGCAGTGGGCAAGCAATTCGGGTGGAAAATGACCTGCTCGAGCCGAGTATTCGGTATCAAGAAGGCACCCTCGAGCAACCCGTTAGCTTGCTGCTGATTCCCATTCAAACCCTCGAGGGAAAACGGTTGGGAGTGTTGCAGGTCTCGAGGGATCAACCTTTTTCCAGTGAAGAAAGCACCTTGCTGGAAGCCGCCGTCGAAGCCGCTGCCTATGTCTGGATCAAAGCCCAGCGCCAGTGGCATGAAGGTATTTTGGCTCGAGCCACCACCCTAAGCCTGACCAACCCAGACCCCAAGATTTTAGTCCATAGCTTTGGTGATCTGATTTTGGAAGTGGCAGGTGGAAACTGCGCCCTGAAAATTTGGGGCGACTTAGATGGTCACAGTGAAGAACGGTATCATTTACTTTATACTTCACAAATTTCCAGTGAACACACCGAGATTTTGGCTGTACCAGACTTGAATCATTCAGACTTGAATCATTCAGACTTGAATCCAGACTTAAATCACACTACCAGACAACTTCATTTGAGTCGAATAAGCCTTAATCACCAGTATGTCACGGTTGAAGCTGATCCACTATTCACTGCATCACAACAAACCATTGCTATCGATGGATTTGCCACCCTCGAGCTAAATTCACCGATTTCTCGGTTTTGGCTGAGTTGGCGTTTGGAATTGTGCCACACCCTAGCCCGTATGTTAAGCGATCTATTAAAAAAATCGCTCGAGGAAAAATTGCGAATCAGGCGCGAAGAGGCACTTCACGCTTTACTGCGAATCAAAGAACAACCCCAAGCACATGGTACTTCTTTATACATTATTCTACAGCTCTTGGCTCAAACGATTGGGGTCAGTTGCGTCTATTTGGCACGTTCGGTGGAACAAGAAGTGGAAGTATTGGCCTGTTTCAGTCAATCTTTACAAACAGGCATGATGTTTCAACTCGAGGGGAGTACCCTCGAGCAAATGGTCGATCAGGTACATCCGGTATGGCTCGAGCAGCATACTTTGCCTTACGTTGATCCCTTACCTGCCCAAAACGTATATTTGGGAATACCCCTATTAAACAGCGATAACCAATCCACTACCGCTTTGATCGTAAGTTCGGAGCAAACCTTCCCACCCCTCGAGCGAGATTTTCTGATTTTGATGATGGAAATTTTTGCAGTGCGTTTGAGCAGTGAATTGCGCGATGCCGAAAACAACGCCCGCCTCGAGGCTACCGTTCAGGCCCATCAAATTTTGCGCTCGGCCCTAACCCTGCAAGAAGTCTATCAACGCACGGTGGACGCTGCCGCCGCGCAATCGGGCAACCTGAATGTCATCTTGCTGTTGCACCAACCCCTGACCAATACCTTGGATCTGATCGCTTCCACCAGTCAAAACCGAGCGTCTGATTTGGGCTATAAAAATGGCAAAGGTGAGGGGCGCTTGTGCTGGCAGGTTTTTGAGACTCGGCAAACCACTTATATTCCCGATGCCTCTATCTTGGACGATAACCATTATTGGTCTGAAAATCGCGCTCGAGCCGCCTATTTGGGGGTTCCTTTGCTGGATGCCAACGGCAGTGTATTTGGGGTGCTATCGATGGATACCAATTTGGATCGGGGCGATATTCGCTTGCAGTACCGCTATTACCTCGAGGCATTGGCCCAAGCTGCGGGTTCGGCAATTGGACGCTTGAAGGCGCTCGAGGCAGCGGAGCAAGAGTCGGCCCGCTTTCAGAAACTTGCCGAACTCTCGATCCATCTCGAGGCCCTGACCGACCCTCAAACCATTGCCCGCAGTGCGCTGGAGACCCTAATCGAGTTGACCGATTTTGAGGCGGGAAGCATGATGGTGAGCGTTGGAGCCAGTCTGGTCAGACATCAACTGCTGGTTGGCCCACACCCACAGTCCTACATGGACAATTTTGCCAATCATGATTTCAATATTGGAACAGGATTGTTGGCAGTTAGCCTCAAATCACGGGCGTTGGTACTGCAAAACGATTATCCCAATTGGCAAGATGCCATCCCAGGAATTGAGATTTTCAGCGTAGCCTTGATGCCCATTTTTCGGGGGGAATCGTTTTATGGGATGTTGGCCCTACGTAGTTTTAACCACCAGGTTTTGGACACTCCCAACACCCGCACGCTGCTCGAGGCGATTGCTTACCGCGTACAACGCGCCATTGAACGCAGCGAAAATTTAAGCCAACTACGCCAAACCCGTAGCGAGGCACTCTTGGCAATGGGCTTGATGTTGGAACACCGCGACCTCGAGACCAAAGGACACACCGAAAGAGTCACCCAAATTGCCCTCGAGATTGGGAAGGCACTGGATTTAAATACAGAACAGCTCGAGCAATTGCGTTGGGGAGCCTATTTGCACGATGTGGGCAAAGTTGCGATTCCTGATCGGGTGCTACTTAAAGCGGGCAAACTTGACCTCGAGGAATGGCAAGTGATGCAGAATCATGCCATTTTGGGTGAAGAAATGGTCAGTAAATTGGGTTTTATTCCCAGTCCTGTATTAAAAATCGTGCGACATCACCACGAACGCTGGGATGGAAGCGGGTATCCCGAAGGTTTAAAGCAAGATCAAATCCCCTTACTTGCTAGGGTATTTAGTATTGCCGATGTCTTTGATGCTTTAATTAGCGAGCGCCCCTACAAACGGGCTTGGACCTCCGAAGAAGCACTCAGTGAAATCCGCCGTCAAGCAGGATTCCAATTTGATCCCGAATTGGTTGAACTATTCCTCGAGTGCAATACTCAACAGGCCGCGTCTACCGATTAGAGGTTTTGCTCGAGTTGGCCCTCATCTGTATATTTAAATTGGGAAAGATGGCGATATTCTGGGAAAACAAAAATGGGAGCAAAGAAAAAATCCCACATTTTTCCGTTTTTAGAAAATGTCCATCTAATATTAGGATCAATTTGAATTGCTTGCTCGAGACACTGAGCTGCACAGTCTAAAAAATCACGATCTACTAACATTCCCGAGAGATCCCACTCATCCCATTTTC
>JANYFS010000241.1 GCA_025359705.1 Deinococcales bacterium
CCAAAGTGATCGAAGAGAAGCAAAATGCCGAGCAGCAAGTACAAATCGAGCAGAACAGGTTGCAGCAAGCCCGCATTGCCGCCCAGCGCAGTGTTGCCGAGGCTCAAGGTCAATCCCAAGCGGCTTTGGCACGGGCGCAAGGTGAATCTCAGGCGCTGCGTTTGCGTGGACAAGCCCTCAAATCCAACCCTGAAATCATCCAGCTTACCTTTGCTGAAAAGTTGGCTCCCACCATTCAAACCATCATACTTCCCAGCAATGGAAACTTCTTGATGGGTATGGATAGTTTGCTTAAATCTCGAGCGGCAGAAGCTGTGCCTGCTGAACCCAAAGTAAAACCCTAAATTGGCTCGAGGGTTATAGTAAAGGAAAATATGCAGCTAAAACCTTTTGTTTATCTTTTGTTGTACTGCGTTTTTGCAATTGTATTTTTATCTATTTTTGTTAAAAATTAGGACTTACGCGAAATAAATTCACATCTCGTGTGAGACGCATTTTCCCACCACACTCTTCTCAGAAAACTTCAAATGGCTGAATGTTAAGGAGCGTTTCTGAGAGGCACTTTTCACGATTCTAACAGAATGGCGATTTGGGGTTTCGCGTAAGTCCTAAAATTATGGAGTGCGTAAATATCCAGCTTATTGCGAAAATTCTCAGATAAAAAATATTAAAAATTCAACCAATTTGCAAGTTTCCAGAAATCCCCTATTTTCAATAACCCCAAATTGTAGTGATGTTACACTTATTGCGAACAATCCATTGTCAGAGACATACACGATACTCTGGGCAGAATCAAGAATTATCATAAACAACGTTTCTTACTATGCTTTCGTTGATGCGCCAGATTTATCCTATGGCCTACCGAGCAATATTGAAAATAATCTTGTTTGCGAGGGAAATAAAGGCAGTCCCAACACGCGCTGTGGCGTAAATGAAAAGGTTCGCCGTGATTTTTCTCAACCTTTAGCTCTTGATCCAAAAACAACGAAAAATGTAAAAATATTTCGTTTTTCCCCTCTTGCTTGGCGTGGCCCAAAGGGTCGTGGGCCAGTATGGGCTAGTGGTGGGACTTTTAGTTTGATTGATAATGCTGTAACTACCTTGTCGGTTGTTTACATTTACAAAGGCAAAAAATATAAAAATAACTACAGCTATAGCGCTCAGCAGTAAGATGGATACACATTTTAGAGATGCGATGAGGATTTTCGCGTGAGACGAGATGTACCAAGGATCACTCGAGGTATTTTTGTGTTGATCATTTCGGATTGCGCTATATAGCCTGAGATACAGCCATACAGCTCGAGGGGACTTCGCAATTCTTCAGAATGTACCAAAAAATAGACTCGAGCGGCGGGGGTTTGGGGGATCTTGATTTTCCCACCTCGAGCGGCCTAAAACCCACCTCCTAACGGGCGTTAGGTTATACTGCTTCTATGTCTTCACCCACCGCGCTCGAGTCTTGGAAAACGTTGGCCCGTAAGGAATTGCGGGGCCAGGATGCAGAAACATTGAATGTGCTGGCCCCCGAAGGTTTTGTTCGCAAGGCATTGTATACCCAAGCCGACCTCGAGGGCTTGGAGCATTTGGATACGGTGCCTGGAATTTTGCCCTTTGTGCGCGGCCCACGGGCCACCATGTATGCAGGGCGGCCTTGGACGCTGCGCCAGTACGCGGGTTTCTCCACAGCGGAGGCATCGAATGCCTTCTACCGCGCCAACCTCGAGGCGGGGCAAAAAGGGCTTTCGGTGGCCTTCGATCTGGCAACCCACCGTGGCTACGATTCCGACCACGCATTGGTGGTGGGCGATGTGGGTATGGCTGGGGTCGCCATCGATAGCGTGGAGGATATGAAAATTCTGTTTGAGGGTATTCCCCTCGAGCAGATGTCGGTGTCCATGACCATGAATGGGGCAGTGCTGCCGATTTTGGCGGCCTTTATTGTGGCAGGCGAAGAACAAGGGGTGGCACGGGCCAAGCTGTCGGGAACCATTCAGAACGATATTCTTAAAGAATTTATGGTGCGAAACACCTATATTTATCCGCCCGAGGCCAGTATGCGAATCGTGGCAGATATTATTGCCTACACCGCGCTCGAGATGCCTGTGTTCAACAGCATTTCCATTTCGGGCTACCACCTGCAAGAAGCGGGGGCCGATGCCGCCCTCGAGCTGGCCTATACCCTGGCGGATGGCCTCGAGTATGTGCGGGCCGCGCTGGGTCGTGGCCTCGAGATTGACCAGTTTGCGCCGCGTTTGTCTTTTTTCTTTGGCATCGGTATGAATTTCCTCACCGAAGTCGCCAAGTTGCGGGCCGCCCGGCTGCTGTGGGCCGAATTGATCGCGCCTTTTGGCCCCAAAAACCCCCTCTCGAGCGCCCTGCGAACCCATTGCCAGACTTCGGGCTGGAGCCTCACCGCCCAAGACCCCTACAACAACAT
>JANYFS010000287.1 GCA_025359705.1 Deinococcales bacterium
TGTCTTTGGATGTGGAGATGGGCTTTATTGAGTCCGAAGAAGATGTGATGGACACCGAGGAGCATATCTTGCGCCGCATTTGCAGCGACATTGCCGAGCAATGCAAGCCAGAATTTGCCCTGTTTGGGGTGGAGATGCCTACCGTTCCTGCCAAAATCCCGCGCATCACCTTGCTCGAGGCCAGTCAATTGGTCAAAGATAAAATGGGTCATGCGGTGGGCGGCAAAGACTTGGACCCAGAAGGCGAGCGCTTACTTTCGCAGTATTTCCTCGAGACTACCGCTTCCGACTGGGTTTTTGTGACCAAGTATCCCAAAACCGCCCGCCCTTTCTATGCCTATCCCGAGGGTGATTTGACCAGAGGCTTCGATCTGCTCTACCGTGGCATCGAGATCACCTCGGGCGGACAGCGGATTCACGAATATGACATGCTGCTCGAGTCGTTGCAAGAGCGCAAAATGCCCGCCGAAGCCTTTGCGGGCTACCTCGAGGTATTCAAGCACGGAATGCCGCCTCACGGTGGTTTTGCCATCGGTGCCGAGCGTCTGACCGCTAAATTTCTCAACATCCAAAACGTGCGCCACGCTCGAGCCTTCCCTCGAGACCGCAACCGCCTTACTCCCTAAAAAAGCGCAAAAAATAAAACAAAATCCCCCTCGAGCGCAATGCCTTGGGGGATTTTGTTTTATCCGACTTGCAATTATTGTTTAATACGCACCGAGATAGTATTATCGCTACCGTTAGTAGTAATCAAGTCTTCTTTTCCATCTCCATCGATATCTGCCAAGATCGAGGCCGTTGTTCCGCCTGCTCCAGCACCCAAAGTTGTGCTGGTGTTAAAAGCTAAGGGAGATGAGGTACTTTGGGTAAAGACCGAGACACCAGGAAAAGTAGCGGTACCATCAGCGAACCAGTTACCCGTCACCAAATCCCATTTACCATCACCATTCAAATCACCAATAGCCAAAGAGTGGGGGCCAGTTCCTGCACCTGCATTATAATCAGTGGTACCTGTTTTGAAAATACGGGTGTATCCTGCCAAGTTACTGGTACCATCCCCTTGAAAAATAGCCAAGGCGCTATCGGGAGTACCCGTTCCCCCACTAGAAAACCAGTTGGCTACTGCGATATCGGGACTACTGTCACAAGATAGATCGCTAATTACCAAAGACTTAGGTTGCACCCCCCCACTTCCCACAGCGAAACTACCCACAGTAAAGGGACTTGGTGTAGTCATCCGATTCACTAAGGTATAGTTGGGGAAGCCGTTGGCATCGCTCGTACCATCGTTATACATCGCTGTGATGTTATCAGAAAAGCGGTTGGAGGTGGCTAAATCCAATTTGCCATCATTGTTCAGATCGCCTACCGCAATATTCCAAGGAGCTTTAGATCCTGTCAGGGTATAAGTTCTAGCGGTGGTTGCTCCCGCCGAAAAGGGGGTGACACCACCTTGATTACGGAACATGATCATACTACCTGTAGTCGCTGGATTTCCTTGTGAAATCATATTATTAAGTAAAGTAGCTGCAATGTCCAATTTACCATCGCCGTTGAAATCTCCAACGGTGACACTTTCTGGGGTAGTGGTGTTGCCTGTACTTAACCCCGTAGCAGCGGCAAAATTGATGCTTCCCAAAGTGGAGGTATTGCGATAGTAACCCAAAAGGTTTCCAGTACGGTAGGTGGCTACCACATCTGGTTTGCCATCTCCGTCCATATCACCTACTACCAAGTATTGAGGAGTGCTACCTCCTGCGGGTGCAGCAAAGGAAACCATATTCGCAAAACTGACTGCGCCAACGGTACTGGTATTCAGGAAAACGCCAATATTTCCTGTGGTTTGGTTGGAAACCACAACATCCAACTTGCCATCTCCATCGAAGTCGGCGGTAGCCAAGTGGAAGGGGAAAGTCCCTGTAGCTTTGCTGCCAGTCAGAGCGCCAAAATTTGAATTTGCACTCGAGCCACTGGTAACACGCAAACGAGTAACATAAGGTGCAGCTAAAATTGTGGAGTCATTGACTGTAACTTCAATTTCCTCGCCAGGTTTAAAGTTGGTTCCACCTAAATTATAGGTGATTTGCCCTTTATCGTTTTGGGTAAAATTGGCAGCGGTTAGGGTGCGTTTACCGGTCAAAAAGCCTTGAATGGTAATTTTAGTCTCGGGATTGAGTATTTTTTGTGAAGCACTCTCGAGGTTGATGGTAAAAGGAGAGTTATTTTCGGGAACACATTGCCCTGCACCACGGTAGGTAGTAAAACCAATCCCTTTCACGTCATATTTGTTGTTGATGTAGTAATTGGTGCTGGTGGTGCTAGTCGTGCCTGCGGTGGGGATCACCGAAAGCCAGCGGCGGTCTGGGGTGGGGGTGGGGGTGTAGTCCGCCCGTGTGGGGTTCACGAGGGTGTTCACCACGGTGCTGCCGCCCAAGGCCGTGGCTCTGGCGGTGGCGGTGCTGGTACTCAGGGCGCGTTCCTCGAGGCTTTCGGTAATGCGGTTTTGGTCGTCTAGTACCACTGCCAAAGAAATACTCAGGCAGGTGGGGGCCGTTCCACCCGCAGACACGATGGTAGTGATCGAGGCCAAAGGAATTTTCATGGCAACCGTAACGGTGCCGTCATAAACGCCCACCGCAGGATTGGCGGGCAAAGTGCGCGAACCGTTGTTTTTGTTGATCACAATAAAGCCATAAGGGAAGGCGGTAGTCAGCAAGAAACCGCCTGCCAGCCCTTTGGCGGTATTGATGTCGCTTGCCAAGGTCGCAACTTCGGTTTGGCTGTAGGCTTGCATATTTAAGTTTTTGGTGTCGGTATCCAGCGCCAAAGTGCTGGCATTACCCGTCATTTTGTGGGTGGGGGTTGCCAGAGGAGCCAAGGTTGCACCCGATCCCGCAGGCACAATGGGCGCGTTGTTGATGTCTTGTAAGCAGCAAATAGCACTGTTGCCCAAAGCGCCGTTGACTCCTGGGGTGCGGCCCACCGCGACAAAGCTGAGGTTGGTCAGGGCGGTGCTATTGGCAACTCCTGCGGAACTAGCATTGCGAACATCGTAGGTGGTGGAAATATAGCGGTAACGCTTGCCGTCGGCTTCGGTGGGGCCATCAAAAAAGGTGTTGCTGGCACGCCTTAGTTGAATGTTGCCACTTTGGTAGGTCAGGGTTTGGCTCGAGAGGCTATTCTCAACTCCCACTTGCAGGTCAATCACATCCAAGATCTTAAATTTTTGGTCGCTCGAGAGTTGCCCATTAGAAGTATTGGCTGTATTGGAGGTATTGGCAGGGTTGCTCGAGGGGATATTGGAATATCCGCAGGCGGATAACGTGAGTGAGGCTAGGATGGACAACACGGCAAAATTGCTGATCAATTTGTTTTTGGGCATGGTTTGGATTCCTTGAAGGTGGCTCGAGGGAAAGCGTGGAGGTTGAAAAAGTGGTCTGAGGCCGAAAAATATAGCAGCTTAGCTACACCCAACTGGGGGGGGGTCGCCTGGAAAAATGATGGTTCCACACGAAGCAGAGGTGAGTAGTTGCCAAATCCCTTGATCCTCGAGGCGTGGTGCAATATAGGTTTTACGCGGTTGGGGTGCGGGTTGGGGTGCGGGTGGAACAACTATGATTTCGGTGGGGATGTTGTATTGCACAAAAACTCCTTTATTCGCTCTCGCTGGCTCGCTCGAGGGAGATTGCTCGAGGGGATGCTCGAGGGGGATTGCACAGGCATTTGGGTAATTCTGTGAAGATTTAAAGCATAGAAGCGTCTACCTGTTGGCCCGATATGATCTCGAGAGGCGGTTACAACCGAACTTTGGAGGGTTTTGGGTGGTTTAATGTGTGATTTGGGCAAGACAATGACAAAAAAATTATGACAAAAAAGTGGTGTGGTTCGAGCAAAAAGGGCAATCTGAGGTTTGAGAATGACACACTAGAATTAAGAAAATTTAATAAATTAAGGATAATTTATAAAATCTTACAAAACTCCTACAAACGACACCCC
>JANYFS010000362.1 GCA_025359705.1 Deinococcales bacterium
GTGCCGATTTCATATCGGAAACACTGCACGCCCACAGTATCTATATTTTGCGCGATCAAAGTGGAGATGGTCGAGATTTGTGTGACTCGATGCCCCCCATTTTACTAAAAGATAAAATCAAAACATTGGGAGTGAGTTCTATTTCGATTGCCGAAGAATACAAAAAAATTATCAAAACCATCCAAGCCACCAAACCTGAAATCATTTTTTATTGTGGAAAATATGATGTTGCTGCCGCGCTGCTGAGTTTGATTCGCAAAGAAAATATTGATACTTTCTTTATTGGTGGGGATACCTTGGGAACCTCTGGTTTTAAGAACTTGGCAGGCCACGCCGCCCAAGGGGTCTATTACTTTTCAGTGACTGCTCCACCAGAACTTTACAACAGTACGGCAGCATTCATTAAGTCTTATCGGCAAAAATACAATAAAAGTCCTAAAGCTTTTGGAGTATTGGGATATGACGCTATGAATGTGACCCTAGCAGGGATCGAGCAGGCTATTAAAAGTCAGGGAGGCAAAAAACCCACTCGAGCGCAGGTATCTAATTCACTCAAAAAGATCAATATTTTAGGCAAAAATAGCTTAACTGGCAATATCAACTTTAATAAGATGGGAGATCGACATACCAGTACGGTTTTTATTATGCGGTTTGGTGAAGACCTGATTCCGCGCTTGTGGTCGGTGGTTCCTGTTTCCCGCCCCTAACCTCGAGCCATCTAAGCCAAAATTCTTAGAGAACTCTCGAGGGGGTTGTGCTATACTTTTCGTGCGAAGATCGGGAAGAGTAACACCCACCGCACCCCACAGAGAGGCTTCTCGAGGCTGAGAGGAAGCTGGGCCAGCGCAGGTGTGAAGGTCGCCCGTAAGCAGTGGAAGAACGGTTTTTGGCTCGAGTTGTCCCAGACCCATTAGACCCACACATCTGTCCAAATAAAGCGCCCGATTCCTCGGGAAGAGCGGTGGTACCGCGCAAAACTGGATTTATTTCCGTTCTGCGTCCGCTCATAGAGGGTCGGGTTTTGTCGTTTTTACCTCGAGCGGGTGAAATTGGATGGGAATTTTGGGGTGTTGTTGGGAAAGTTACAAGATGTGCTAAAAGATGTGCTAAAAGAAACCTCGAGCAAGATAGAAAAAACAAGGAGTAATGAAAATGACTGAGCAAAATGACAGTGAGCTAAACGTGAATGAAGTAAGTGCCAATAAAGCAGAACTAAACTCGAGCGAAGTAAGTTCGAGTGAGCTAAGCTCGAATGAAGTAAGTGCCAATGAAGCAGAACCAAACTCGAGTGAACTGCTTGAAACTGAGCATACTATTCCCCTCGAGTGGATGGGGCAGCCCTTATTTTATGCGGAGGCCGCTTGGCTGAGCAATAAGCCCGTCACCCTCGAGCGCAAAAATGAGTTGAAAGAGTTTTTGCAAATGCTCAAGGCCACTGGACGGCTGGATTCCTTTAAATTACCCAAAGGTTTTGAAGGTAACATCTCCAGAGCGCAATTTATCGAAGAAGTTATGAGTGATGATCTTGAAAATGATGTTGAAGTCACCCAGCCTTATCCAGGTTGGTTCATCAATTTTAGTGTGGATGAAACCGAGCCAACTTATTCGCTCGAGGATGCAAAAACAATCATCAAAAGCATGATCAAGTCTTGGAGCCTCACCGCCAATCCTGCGGAACGAGATGTTTTTCCCGCACCCATTTGGTTGGGCAAGTCTGACCGCAAGAAGCTGATTCAAGAGTTTGAACAAAGCCCTATCCTCGAGCCTGAACAAGAGGATGAAGGTTTTGTAGTGAAGTTTTTAAAGATCTTCAGCGAGCAGGTTGCTTTGAGCATCAGTATCACCACCACCCTCGACTATCCAAGGTTTTTCACCACCACTCGAGCGGAAAATGATCCGATCCGAACTTTGGTGGGCAAAGAATGTATTTTTCGCCAAAGAAAAATGCAAGATCTGGATAGCGATTGGCAGGTGATATCCAAGGGAATTGTCGGTTACACCGATGAACATCTGAATGTAGGTGAATTTATAATGGATACACCCAAAAATATAGCAATCGTAGGGCAAGCGCATTTTACTGCGGCTTGGGCCGATGTGAGCCAAGAACATGTTTATAACTTGACCATTAATCAGGACATCCCTGAAGTATCTATGCAGACATCATTAGAAGAAACATCATTAGAAGAAACACCATCGGGAGAAACACCATGAAAGAACTGAATAAATCCTACGAACCCAGCACCCTCGAGCCACGTTGGGCGCAAAAATGGGGCCAAGAACCGTTTCGGGCCGATGCCACCAGTGGCAAGCCTGCCTTTACCATCGCCATTCCGCCGCCCAATGTGACGGGCAATTTGCACATGGGCCACGCGCTGAACAACACCATGATCGATGTGTTGACCCGCTTTAAGCGCATGGCAGGTTTCGAGGTACTGTATTTGCCGGGCATGGATCACGCAGGGATTGCGACCCAAGTGCTGGTGGAAAAACAACTGGCGGCGGAAGGGCTGACCCGCTATGATCTGGGCCGTGAAAAATTCCTCGAGCGGGTGTGGGCTTGGAAAAAACACTCGGGCGGCGAGATTATTGGGCAACTCAAACGGCTGGGGGTGAGCTGTGACTGGACACGGGAGCGCTTTACCATGGATGAAGGACTCTCTCGAGCGGTGCGCCAACAATTTGTGATGCTGTATCACCAAGGGCTGGCCTACCGTGGCGAGCGGATTGTGAATTGGGATGTGATTGCCCAAAGCACCGTGTCTGACCTCGAGATGGATCGCAAAGATCAGCAGTCCAAAATGTACACCCTCAGTTACAAGCTCGAGAACAGCACTTTAGCCGCTTCCAACGGGGAAATCGGGGAGATTTTGATTGCCACCCAGCGCCCCGAAACCATCTTTGCCGATGTGGCGATTGCGGTACACCCCGAAGACTCGAGGTTTAAGCATTTAGTGGGGCAAAAAGCCAGAATCCCACTGACCCAGCGCTTTATTCCAATTATCGAAGACAGCGCCGTGGAAATGGATTTTGGAGTGGGCGCACTGAAAATCACCCCCGCCCACGACCCCACCGACTGGGAAATCGGGCAGCGCCACGGCCTGCCTTACCCCAGCGTGATCGATCTGAAGGGCAATATCTCCAATCCAGAATTGACTCCCGCCGAATTTGTGGGGCTCGAGCGTTTTGTGGCCCGTAAAGCGGTGGTCAAGGCGCTCGAGGCTGCTGGAGATCTGCTCGAGGCCAAAGAATACAAAGTGGCCCTGAGCATTTCTGGTCGCACAGGCGCGATCATCGAACCAATTGTCAGTACCCAGTGGTTTGTGAAAATGACCCCGCTAGCAGAAAAAGCCCTCGAGTCGCTGGGTAAAGGCGAAATGACCCTGCACCCCGAGCGTTACAGCAAAGTGAACCGCGACTGGCTGGAGAATATTCGGGATTGGAACATCTCTAGGCAACTGTGGTGGGGCCATCAAATCCCCGCGTGGTACGACGAAGAAGGCAATATTTTTGTACCCCCGCTCGAGAACCCCGAAGCCACCCCCGTACACCCCGAGGGCAAGCCGCTGCACCGCGACCCCGATGTGTTTGACACCTGGTTTAGCAGCAACCTGTGGCCCTTTAGCACCCTAGATTGGCCCGATACCGATTCGGAAGATTTCCGCAAGTTCTACCCCACCAGCCTGATGATTACGGGTTACGACATCTTGTTTTTCTGGGTGGCCCGGATGCAAATGATGGGCCTGTGGCTGACGGGAAAAGCTCCCTTTTCACAGATTATGCTGCACGGTTTGTATTTGGATGCCAAGGGCCAGAAAATGTCCAAATCCAAAAACAACGGCATCGATCCCCTCGAGCTGATTGGGGAATACGGCGCGGATGCGGTGCGTTTTGCCCTGAGTTATTTGGCAACGGGTGGGCAAGACATCCGCCACGACTCGAGGCGCTATGAGCAGGGTAAGCATTTTTCCAACAAGCTGTGGAACGCCGCCAAATTTGTGATGATGAATCTGGAAACCAGCGAGCAAGACGACCCCCAAGCCAGCGAAACTTTAGCAGACCGCTGGATTCGCTCGAGGTTTAACGAAACCATCAAAACTGTTACCGAACAGCTCGAGGGGCTGGACATTGGGGCCGCCATTCGCACCGCCTACAGCTTCACCTGGGACGAATTTTGTGATTGGTATCTCGAGGCATCCAAGCCCGCCGTGCGTGCGGGCAACACCGCCAGCAAAGCCACCCTGGGGGCCATGCTCGAGGGGATTTTGAAGCTGCTGCACCCCTTTATGCCCTTTATCACCTCAGAGATTTTTGAAGCCCTAGATCATAAGCGTCAACTGGCGGTGCATAGCTGGCCCCAATACGACCCCAAACACTTCGACCTCGAGGCGACTTTGGCCTTTAACACCCTGCGCGACGCAGTTTCCAGCGCCCGAAGTCTGAAAAACGAGTTGGGCATCTCACCCCAAGAAAAACTCGAGGTGTGGATTGAAGGGGAGGGCTTGGCGATTATTGCCCAGAATTCCTATGTGGTGGAGGGCATCGCTCGGGTGACGCTGGTAAATGCGCTGGGCGGCAAAACCCTCAGCGATATTTCGCCGCAACTGACTGTGAAAGTAGCCCTCGAGGGGAATGTGGACATTGCCGAGTGGCTAGGCCGTTCGCGCAAGCGTTTGCAGGAGATTGACAAGCAAATTGCCCAAGCTAATGGCAAACTTAACAATCCTAGTTTTGCCGCCAAAGCCCCCCCCGAGGTTCTCGAGGAGGAAAGGCGACGGGTGGAGGATTTTGGGGCGCAGAAAGCGCGGTTGGTAGCGGTGTTGGCCCAGTTTTAGAGATTGACTCGAGATCTGCTGCATTAAAAATAATAAAGACTCGAGTTCTATTTGTATTAGGCTCGAGTCTTTTGTTTCAAATGCTTTCTCGCATAATGAATTTAAATACAAGAAAAAGATGCGATCTGATTTAATATTTAAGATCGAATTCCCCACCGCAAGCCAAAAGTTGGGCCTTCTACACCTATGGTTCCGTATCCTTCTATAGATTGTTTAATATTAGAGTCAGGAGTCATAAAACGGTAGCCTGCCCATACGGTAGCTTTGAAAGGTACTAGGAAACCCAAAAAGACGGATAGGGGTTCATCGGGTCTGAACAATGTACTGCTTAAACCAACACCCAAGCCTGCACCTAAATAGGGAGTATCGGTTTGGTTATTCAAACGAAACTGTGGCCCCATATACATGATGAGATTGGCATCAGTTGCGGGGTAAGGTTGAAAACCAAAACCAGTGCGCCAGTCAAATTGGCTCGAAAATAGCGAAAGATCCAATGTAGCATGTAATCCAGCACGCAAACCCATATTCTGAGAACTATTCTTTAGATTTGGATTTGGGGTTGAAATGCTCAGTGGATTGGTTAGAAAAAGGTTTGTATCGAGCGATAAAGAAAATTCGGAGGCTCGAGCGGGTGCTACTACTACAAAGTGAGTGAGTACAACTAACAGAGGTAAAAGCTTACAGTATTTCATGAAATCTCCTATGGTTATATTTTTTCGCAGTTTAGCTGCTTATTTGGGCAAGATTTTGATATAAGATCAATCTAAACTGAGTTTGATAGCATTATTCATTTGAATGATTGATTTTTCGCAAAATTTCTCACTAAGATAATTAAATGATTGAAATTTATCAGAAAACTATGTCGCAGTGCTAAATTTACCACGTACTATATTATATTCAAAGCTAGAATGGCTCCACATGTCTTTGCTGTGAGCCATTATCGGGGATGCCAGCAAAGGGCTGTTCAGCTTCACGGTACTCGAAAAGCGAGTTAGGCTCATAGAATATTGGGTTTTTGGCTCGAGTTTAATTCCCCAACCGTTAAAATCAAACTCATTCTTGTAAGTCATTGCAACCACGCTAGAAGAGGATACTTGATCTCCTGATCCAGAAGTTGATTTATGAAGGTAAGCCATATACAGCCCTGGGTCGGTACTCCAACGAAATACAGGAACCGATGATGCGCTCACAATTGACCCATCTTTTGGCTCATTTATTTTGATCGCCTTTGGGGTATCTAATGCTATGCTGTCAGGAACATCTTTAAAACTCTTAAAAATTCCGTTTTCGGTGCCGTCTTTTAAATTGATGGTCTCAAAATCTATAAAATAGTTGGCATTTTTAATATTTGGCATAGGGATAATGTTCTCCCCATTTTTAAGTTTTGGCCCTACGGCTAGGGTGATACCCGCAGTATTTGGAGTATCTCGAAACCCCATCGACCAAAAATTGCTCAAACTAGAGTCAGCATCTGCGGGCAAACTTATTTTTACCTTCACGTCCTTGGAGTTAATCGGCTCGAGGGTAATGTCTTGCCCATCCAAATTACCCGTTTGAGGGATGCTATCGATAACCCGTCTTCCATATGCATTAAACGTATTGAGACTTCCGAGAAGATTTTCTGAAACCTGAAAAGCATACAAGACACCGCTTCCTTGCTGTGAAAAAGGAAAGGGTGAAAGTAGGTATTCAAATGTATCCGTTGTTGGGTTTTTCAAAACTGGCTGTCCCGTAGATACACCAAATTTTTCATCAGACAAAAATAACATGGAGTCCAATTTATTATCTTTTTTCAAAAGGTTTCCTGAAATTTTTGCAGGCTTTCCACTTGCCGCATCCATCATAGTCATAGCATCTAAAATAGGCTTGATCAATTCATTGAGATTTGAGTTTTCAACCCCTTCTACAATAATTGAATTCACAATGGCATCATCTTTGGAATCTCTAATGTCAAATTTGACACTGTATGGCAATTTGACATTGGGAATTGTATAATTACCTTCACCATCTACAGTCACAGGATTCATTCCTTTCATTGTGATTTTCAAGCGGTTTTTCAGTGTGGAAAAATTTCCACTCAAGGTAATACCTTGATCGACCTTGGCGGGTTCTGGCAGAGTCTTGTTGAAACTGCTGAGTAATGCACTGGTCAAAAGAATCAGGCTCTAGAGATGGATAATTTTCATGTGGCTCCTATGTTTTGACGGCTGAAATATCTTTCCGTGAAAAGAGTTTAAAACGCACACAAATAAAATACTATGGACTCGAGTCCTTGGTATTTCGGGACTCAAGTCCTTAAAAGTATGGCTTGTAACAATCAACTATTGTAAATTATTGCAGGTTATTGCAAATGTTCTTTGGCATAAAGCACTGCTTGCACACGGTCACGGACTTGCAATTTGTCGTAGACATTGAGCAAATAATTGCGTACCGTTTTGGCAGTAATGCCCAGCCGCAAACCGATTTCGGCGTTGCTTAACCCTTCCACCAGACCTTGCAAAATCTTTTGTTCGCGGTTAGTTAGGTCGGTGTGTTGGACTGGATTGCTGGCTATTAAATTGCTGGCTACTGGGCTAGGAATTGCTGCAAGTGGGGCGGATAAAAAGTGCAAAATGCGCTCGGCAACCCCCGCCGAAAAAATCGATTCGCGGCGGGAAACCGCCCAAATCGCCCGCTCGAGGTCGGCTCGGCTCGAGTCTTTGAGGACATAACCTTTGGCTCCTGCACGTAGGGCCGAAAAAACAGTGTCGTCGTCTTCTTGCATGGTGACGATCAAAATTCGGATGTGGGAGTTTTGGGCGCAGATCGCTCGAGTGGCAGAAATTCCGTCCATGCCTGGCATCCGTACATCCATCAAAATTACGTCTGGGTTGCGCTCGAGGGCCGCCGCAATCGCTGCTTGCCCATCGCTGGCCTCGGCAATCACGTCAATCCCTGGCATCCGCTCGAGCATGGCCCGCAGCGACTCGCGGTAAAAGGCATGGTCGTCTACAATCATCAGCCGAATTGTTGCGAGTGGGACGGGTTCGCTCGAATTTTCGTTCAAATTTTCGCTCGGGTTCTCGGTACTCATGCTAAATCTCTCCAAAATGGCAAGGTGACAGTGATCTTTGTTCCAGATGCGTTTTTCGGGCTATTCATTTCAAAATCCAGATCTCCAGAAAGATCTCCAGAAAGATCTCCAGCATCACCTCGAGCGGACACCTGCAAAGTCCCGCCCAACTCCTCGGCCCGCTCGAGCATCGAACGCATCCCCACCCCTGCGCGGTATGTTTGATCCATCTCCCCGCGCATCCCTACACCATCGTCTTTGATACACAGCAGAATTTGATATTTTTGAACCTCGAGTGTAAGCCAAATATGAGTGGCTCGAGCGTGTTTTTGTACATTGTTTAGGGCTTCGGAAGCAATGCGGTAAATTGCGACCTCGAGGGCTGCTGAGAGTTGGACTTTTTCGGGAAGCGCTAGGGCCACAGGAACACTCGAGCGGGCGCAGATTTCCGAGAGCGCTCCCCATAAGCCCAGCTCGTCTAGTGCGGGCGGGCGCAATCCATAAATTATTTTGCGAAGTTCGCTAACCGTACCAAG
>JANYFS010000443.1 GCA_025359705.1 Deinococcales bacterium
GTTGAGCCATCGGGGTGGGCCACCGTACATTCCGAGTCTGAGACCGAGTTCAATTCGCCTAACCTCGAGATTCCAGTTGGTCTGGATGCGGGAGTCAAAGAGATTCCCGAAGAGAAGATCAAGGACGGGCCGCCCTACTCACTGTCTGTGACCATGTTCCCCAGTGGGGATCGGGTGACGATGGGGGGGATGAAAGAAAAAATTGATCTCGAGGTACTGGATCAAGACAAATACAAATACCCTTTTTCGATCAGGCGTGCGCTTGATCAGACTCCCGATCAGATTGTCAAGCGACAGATCCCAGACCCGTACCTGCACCCACTGTGGAATGCCAACACTTTCTGGAGGCTTGATGGGCGCACCAATACGCGGATGTTTTACGTCGGGTTACAAAAGTCCTCTACACACAAACGTGCCTTGGACAGTTTTGACCACGATGGAAAGAAAATCAAATTTGAGACCGAGATTCCTGTAGGGGATGCCTTCCTCGCCTTATTGCGCCCCGAGGGGTTGGATGCCAAGGCCAGCGAGTATCAGCAGTTTCTATACTCTTGGGAACAGAGCGACCAAAGCGCTACGCCAAAACGTTGGTTTTTTGAGCGCAACCACGCTGAATTAAAAGCAGTGAGTTACCGAGAACTGGTGGCGGGCGCAACCTTTGTGGAAAATGCCCCAGTAATCGGCACTGAGGAACCCGATGCCTACGTCGCTTTTAGAACAGTGGCTGTCCCAGGGCCAGCAGCGGCAGCTCGAAGCACCCAAGAGATTTTTTCGCGCCCCCAAAGTATCCCCGTTTTGTTTTTTGAGGAGTACAACCTCGAGACCGGGATCGAACACCAGCAGAAACTAACCATAAATAAAAAGATCTACAACCACATCAATTTAGGAGTGGGGAATTGGTCGAATACGGTAGTCAATCCCGAGAACGCACCTCCCCTGCCCGTAAAAATCAGCGTGAACACCAACGCTCAGACCGCCTATCTGGGTGGAACCCGCACCCGTACTACTCTCGAGAAAGACATTTATGTGACCCGCAGCCTGTATGGGGGAGGCAAGATCAAATTTCCCCTACTGCGAACCACCGCCAAGATTGACAAAATGGAGGGGATGGGGGGTACACCTACCGCTATCCTCTTGGGTAAGAATCCCACAGATCGGGTGGTGACGTTAGGGGCGCTCAAGGAGGAGTTGGCGAAAATCAAGGCTGTCATAGCAACTCTTGTCAAGAAATCAGACCTAACTATTGAACTCGCCAAGGTTTCCGCCGCGACATTGGGGCTTTACCAACTAGGGAATGTAGGGACGGGTTCCTATACCATCGGCTCCGCATTGGGGTCTGAGGACGTATATTGCACACCAGCCGCCGCAGCGGGTTCAAGCAAGACCGACACTGAGCCACGAGCAGAAACTCCCAGCAAGCCGATCCTGTGACCCCTCCTCCCCGTAATGGGTCTGATCTGGGGCGCACTGTGAAGCTATGCGATTAAGTTATGAGACGGTGAATGGGGGCGAAGTGCGGGTGGTTTCGAGGGGAACCTACACCGCACATCAAAACGTGACCTGTATTTTGGCACTGCGGGAGGAGGGGAGTCGGGGGCTAACCAATGAACTTTTGATTTTCAATATGCCTCCCCAGCGTTATAAATTTACGCAGAAGGCGCGAGTGTCGGTACAAGAAGGTTTGCACGGCTATCAGGTGGTGAGTGGTGGTCTGAGCGCTCCCAACTTTGTGATCCAAGGGAACTTTGGATGGCGTAGCATCCACAAAAAAGTTCCCCACAATATCGTGGCCTCGGTGGTGGCCTCTAACCCCACATATGACAGGTGGATCTCAGACTGGGTAGACCCCAACTGGTTTGGCTCGGGAGCGGGGGTGGCGACTTGGGCGGATTTTATTAACCCACAGTCGGGTTTTCAGCCCGCACGGGGGCAAAAGTTGGATGGACGTGAATCGTGGATCGCTATGCGCGACATCTGCAAATTCTACTTTGAGCAGAATCAGACCAACCTGGCAACGGGCAAGCCTCTCCTAGAGATGGTTTGGTATGACACCCTGCACGGTCTTAAGTGGGTGGTGATACCCAAGGGTCTACCCGAACTCGAGCGGCAACTCCAAACTCAGGGAGTCTG
>JANYFS010000452.1 GCA_025359705.1 Deinococcales bacterium
TGAGTAGCACTTTGACCGAGTATTTCTTAGACCAGTCATAAATTTGCCGAAAATTTTCTCTAGTCACAGCCAAATCAAAAGCGTCCATCCCCAAATCTTCGAATGTTTTTTTAACTTCCTGCTTTAATTTGGGGTCGGCAACATCTTTTAAAATGGTTTTTAATACGGCCTGCAATTGCCCTTTAGTGTACGGGTAAGGCACATTTTTAAAATAGACCCATCCTGGGGTTTCGGTGTTGCCTTGTTGGGTAAATTGTAGGGGTTTTAGATATTGAAACCCATAAAGAATATTTTTGTCATTGGCAGGTACGGTCAAAGTCAAGTTATAGCCGTCCGAATAACACCAAGCATTCATCAGTAAGGTCATGGTTTTATTGCTATTGCGAACCGCACTAATCATTTGGTTGCGAACCTGCATCCAACGCTCGAGGGATATGACACAATCGGGGTACTCAACAAATGGCTCGAGGGCTACCCATTTGGGATCATATTGTGCCATATCTTTAGCAAATTTTTCCAAAAAAGCCAAATACACGGCATTCTTTTGGGGGTTATTTGCTTCCTCGAGCCGATTAGGATAGCTGTTGGTCAAAGCGATCAGGGTTTTTAGGTTGTTTTTGCGGGCGGTAGTTAAGAAACGGCTTAGTGAAGCGTTCGGTTCGGGATCATTGGCCCTCGCGTCGATAAAATATTGGGCATTGACCAGAATTCGCACAAAATCAAACCCACTGGCCTTGATTTTGGCAAGTTGGGCCAATTGTGCCTCGCCAATGGGGTTGAACACGGGTTGATCCAACCACGCCTCGAGGTTGACCCCACGGCGCACCTCGAAGGTTTGGGCGTGGCCCATTCCGCCGATCAGCAAGAAAAAAGTAAATCCGACACGGTAAAATGAGTTCACAGCCCCACTTCTTTGGCTTTTAAAATGGCCTCGGCGCGGCTGGTCACTTGCAGTTTGGAAAAAATGCTGGTGATGTGGTTCCGCACGGTTTTCTCGGAAATCTCGAGGCTCGAGGCCATTTGTGGGTTGGTTTTGCCTTGGGCAATCAGGGCCAGCAATTCGCGCTCCCGTGCGCTCAGTTCTGGTAACAAGTTGGCGGGCAACTGCGGGGCGCGGTTGAAATAGCGGATCAAACGGTTGGCAATGCTGGGCGCAAACAGCGCCTCTCCCCGCGCCACCGCTTGAATGGCCCGCAACAATTCTTCGGGGGCGGCTCCTTTCAAAATGTAGCCTCTGGCTCCCGCCTGCATCGCCGAAAACACATTGTCGTCGTCCTCAAACATGCTGACCACCAAAATCCGCACATGTTGGGAGTGGGCCAGAATGCGGCGGGTAGCCTCGAGGCCGCCCATGATTGGCATTTGAATGTCCATAATCACCACATCTGGCTCGAGCTTTTGGGCCAATTCCACCGCCTCGAGGCCATTTTGGGCTTCGCCCACCACCAGCAAATTTTCGGTCACGGACAACAGCGCAGACAAGCCTTCTCGAAACAGCCGATGGTCATCGACAATCAAAACGCGAATCGATTCATTGGGATCATTTAAATCAAAGCTCAACGGGCCACCTTCCTTTAGAGCAGTTGTCCGTGATCCGTTGTCCGTTGTCCGTTAAGAGCGTGATCGCAAATATCGTTTTTCAGACGAACAAATCCTATTTCGAGTAGAGTGATTTACCCGTTCATTACTCTGAAAAATGCTCCATTACCACACTCGAGGGGTAATCTCGAGCAGTCAAGCCCCCATCCCCAAAGGAAGTTGGGCCAAGACCACTGTACCACTCGTCTGGCCTGCGCCGTGGTTGGTACTGTGGCTCGAATACAGTTCCACCCGCCCCGACAAGGCTCCGACCCGTTCCCGCATCGAACGGGTTCCCACTCCTGCTTGGCGCACTTCGGGCAGACCAATGCCATCGTCTCGGCATTCAAAAAAGAAGTGATTGGCTTCGATCCACACCCGCAAATGTACCTTTTGGGCCTGAGCATGTTTGACCACGTTGGTCACGGCTTCTTGGGCCAAACGGTACACCGCTACCTCGAGGGCCGCACCCAAAGGGGGCAAGGGTTGGGCTACCTCGAGGTAGGTCTTCAAACCCGATTGCTCGGCACTTTTAAGCAACTCCTCGAGCGCACCCACCAAGCCCAAATCGTCCAGCTTGGGTGGGCGCAAATCGTGTACCATGCGGCGGATTTCGCTGACATTTTGCTGCACCTCGGTTTTGAGTTGGGTCAAACGTTCGGCGGCTTGCTCGGGGGATTTTCGCATCAAAATAGCCGCTGCTTCGAGCTTAAGTCCCAGACCCGAAAGGGATGGGCCTAAACCATCGTGCAGATCACGGCGAATTCTGCGGCGCTCCTCTTCGCCCGCACGGATCAAGCGGAGCTGTGAGGCCAAAAGCTGTTCGGACAATTGCCACGCATAGGCAGTGCTGGCAAGCTGCCGCGCCACCCCCTCGAGCAATCGCAGTTCGGCGGGCGTAAAGGGTTCCCCCCCGCCACGCCGCGCCACCCGTAAAGTGCCGATTTTTTCACCACCTGCGATCAAGGCAAAGACTTCACTGTTTTGCTCGAGGTCATGCTCGGTTTGACCTAAAAGTGTAGTGCCATAGCTCAAAATCTCGCCGTCAATCCACTCGAGAGTCACTCGAGGGAGTTTCATGGCCCCCGCCAAACTGCTCAGCGCATCCTGAATTTGGGTTTTGATGCTGTCCCCCGCACTCGGGCCTTTGAGCTGCACACTCAGGCGCTGCATAATCGCATACGGGTCATCGCGTTCGCCGTACAGCAACCTGCGTAAATTGCGGGTCAGCGCGGCCCTTGCGGGTTCGATGCCCCAAGCGACCACGGTTGCCGCCAAAATGGACAGGGCAAAACTTTCTCTGGTTCCCACCAAACTGCCTATGCCCCCTACAATCAGGGTAAATACTAAGGCAATACACAGGCTCAGCCCTAAAAAAACCAAGCTGCGAAATACCCCGTTGCGTAGGGTGCCAGGCGAGCGCTCGAGCCAGACCAGCCCCGCACAGATCAGCCACACCCCCAAGCCCAAATCCCGCAGCATGGGGCTAAGCAGACCGTACCAAACGATGCTCCACTGGGAAACACCCAAGCTACTCGAGAAGGGCAAAATCTCCTCGAGCGACGCGGTATTGAGTTTCCAGATGCCCACACCCAGCACAATACCCGCGTATCCCCACAGCAAAAGTTTGGGGGTGGCGCGTGTAACAGTGCTGCGCTGCAAAACCCCTTTGGTAAGAGCTGCAAAAAGTACCAACAAGGAAATCACCGACAAAGTATTCCCCAAGTTTTGGGGAACGGTATAGACTAAACCACTTTCCACCACACCCAAAACCAAAAAAACCGCTGCCAGTAGGTAGCGCCAAAGCTGAAGGGTATAGCGCAAAGTCAGGGCCGCACCCAGCATTCCCAAAACACACTGGGCCGCATCCACCCCCGCTCGAGCCAGAGTCAGGCTGGGCGACCACTGGCTATCGCTGAGAAAGCGACCACTCCAGGTCAGATCTAGCCTGTGCTGATGAAAATTTTCCAGCAGCAGCCAGACACATACCAGCAACAGCGCAATCGGCAAGATCCAACGATCCAGCACCCACAGCAGGCTCGAGCGGGAGGGTCTGGCAGAATCCTGTTTTAGATCCTGTTTTGGATCTTGTTTTGGATCTTGTTGGAGATCATATTTGAGTGATCCAGACCCTTCTTTTTGCATGATTCGTTTACACCTTATCCCTTAGCTGTTTGAGTTCCCAGTCCATCTATCTATCCATCTGATTAAGACTTCTTTAGATCTCACACCTAACCAAATCATAGTTAAGGCTTTGTCCCAATGTCATGGGACAGCCTCGAAAACCCCTCGAGCTAAACAAAAACACGGCGCTCGAGGGAGTCTTATTTCGAGTTTTCCCGTGCTGTGCGGGTTTGAAGCTCGCCCCTACCTTAAAGATGAAAAAACAAAAGACAAAACTCCATTTATGCAGAGTAGTTCCCCTTTCCCCCTCGAGCCTGCATTTGTCCTAGTCCTTGTCCTACCCGTCTAGGACAAGTCTGTCTCAAGACATTGGGACAACCCCAAAGCTAACCTATCTTTAGCGTTATCGAAAGCACCTCAAAAGCCCATCAAACCCAACCTCAACAGCGAAAACCCTTCAGCTAAGTTCCTCCCAGCTATGTTTCAGATATTCTCGCAAAGCTCGAAATCTTCCACGTCGCTGATAGGAACTTCTTTTCCCTACTCCCGTTGGTCGCTGTCAGATTTAGAAAATCTCTAAATCTAACATGGGAGGTACTTAGAACCCTGAGCTAGAACCTTACGGAGACTGATATGAATAGCACCCCCCAAACCACCCGCAACACCACCTTCAAACGCACCGCCCTAACCGCCTTGCTCCTTTCCCTCTCGAGCTTGTCCCAAGCCTCCACCGTGGCTTCGCAGTGGTATTTCGGCGACTGGAGTTGCCTGATCGACGGGCGGGCCGCTCGCATGGTTTGGCAAGTGGTCAACGACCCCCAAACCTCTTGCTCTGGCGATGTCTGCTCGAGTACCTCGGGGGTTGCCATCAAAGGGTGGTTCAAAGATGGTAACGGCCCTTGGGTCACGCTGAACAGCCAAAGAGTTACCCAAAATGACTTCCGTTTTACCTACACAGGCGACAACACCCGTTGGTTCTTGCGCTACGACCCCGCTAACCGCTCGGCAGTGGGCAACACCATTTGGAATGGCAATGCCTATTCGCTCAGTTGCCGCAAATAACGCCCCATAACCTCACCAAATCAAATCCACCAAGTCAAACCCACCAAATCAAATACTTTCTTCCTCGAGCCAGCCAGAAAAAAACAATCCCCTCGAGCGATCCAGAGCGACT
>JANYFS010000464.1 GCA_025359705.1 Deinococcales bacterium
GGCTCGAGCGGGCCTGTGGTTAAGAATCGCATTGACTTTTGATGTGCAAAATGAGTATGGTACGGCTCGAGGTGATTCATGTTTAATGTGGAAGGAATTGGAGAACGGCTCTTGAGGTTTTTAGGGTGGTATCGGGTTGTATATATTGTCTGGCTGGTAATAATCACATTACCTCTGGTGTTCACAAAACCACCAGCAGGATCCAGGCTGACCCCAGAAGTTCAGTTTCAAATAGGTATTTTTGTAGCTATTTTTACCCTGTTGTTTTCTATCATGCTGATATGGTTTCCTCTTAAATGGAGTAAGCAATGGATTGAACAACTTGAAAAATATAGAAATGGTTTTACACTAAACGAAGCTAGATTCGATGCATTGACAAAGACTCTGAAAAAATGGACTACTTTCTTTCAATGGAGCTTGATTTTTCTTATATATTCAAGTATAAAATCTATTATAGCCGACCAAAATATATTAAATATTATGTTCAATATAGCTAACATTTCTATAATAATCATCGATTTTATATCGTATAGGTATTTTTATGAAATGTGTGACTTTTTTCGTTCAAAGATTGAGTATGGGCAAGCGATGAATATTGCTGAAAAAGAATCTATTTTTAGTAAGGTTTCTTGGATTATGACTTGGTATATAATTGGAATGACTATATTTTATGCCACATCTTTGGCAAAAAATGGTGTTTCTTATAACATAGTTGTCAGCGCTGCTTTTATTGTTTTCAATGGTGTCTATCTACAAATGTTTAAAGTATTCGTGCAGTCCCTCCTCGAGCGAATCGAACAAAATGCAGGCTCGAGCGCAGCTTTACCTCTTGGCTAGTTCCCTCGAGATAAAAATAAAAGAATCCCCCGAATCTAGGGGATTCTTGGTTAAAGATAGGAATTAGGGGAGCGTAACAATTTCGTCTAGGGCTACATCGGTTATCTCATTCACAAAATCACCTTTAATTGCTGTCAATGGAATAAATTCAACTTTTAAAAGGTCTTGCCAATTGAGTGGGATTTTGGCATTGGCATTGAGCAGGCGGTCTGTATCAAACATTTGAATATTGTATTCGACGGTGGTATTATCCGATTTGAAGCCTCGCACAATATAATTACCTCCGCCTGTATAAAAAATAGCAGGAGCGCTTTTGTAGGTCAGCAGCGAAAAGGGTTGCCCATCGGCTCGAGCCAAGACCATAGCGGTGTTGTATTGATTGGTTTCTGCGGTAATAGATTTGTATCTGTACGCAGGCGTGCCAAAGTTTGGGCCAATCATCAGGAGTGCGCCGCTTTTGGCTTTCAATTTATAGCCGTATTTGTTGTATTCGGCGGGTGCGCTATTTTCAATTGCATCTTCAAAGTCGATGGCTCGAGTTAAACCTTTGACCAAGCGACTACCACATTGCACAGTGGCTGCACCTGCTTTGGCGCATAAGGTAATGGTGTAGTCTCCACTGGCATCATAGCGGTGCGCTTGCAAATTGTAGGGGATGCCGACTGTTGGGCAGGTCAAATTCTGTGCTGGCGTGCCATCACCCCAATCCACCGTGCAACCCGTTACGCTGGGCAGGTTGACATTGTAGGCAATCATGGCATTATTCACCGTATCGGGTTTGAGCGATGCCGAAAAGAAGAAAATACTGCCCGCTCGAGCCAAACCCGCACGTCCAAACATCCCCTCGAGTTGTGCCGAAGTGAAGGCATCTGGGGTGAGGGTATTTGCTGCCACTTTTGCCATTGGGGTGGGGAGAACTTTTTGGCTGGATTGTGCGCTGTTATTCAGGTTGGGAGTGCTACACGCCACCAAAGCTAGGGTCAAAAGTGTACCAAGTGCTAAAGATTTCATAAACAACCTCCTATTTTCATTAGGATAAGATGAAAATATATTCAAGAAAAGTATTCGGGTTACACTTTTTGAATTATTATCATTTGAAAAGTTAATTTATCATTATTTTCATGAAGCTAGTACCCTCGAGCGTCCGATTTTTGAAATGTGCTAGGCTCGAGAGGATGATTACGAAGCGGATTATTCCCTGTTTGGATGTGCAAGATGGACGGGTGGTCAAAAACGTTAAGTTTTTTGAAAACCACCGCGATGCAGGCAGCCCGCTCGAGCTGGCGCGGGCCTACGAAGCCCAAAGTGCCGACGAACTGGTTTTTTACGACATCACTGCCACCCATCAAGGCCGTAAATTGATGCTCGAGGTGGCAAGCCAAGTGGCGGAATCGGTGATGATGCCACTGACCATTGGCGGAGGAGTCAGCACCGTGGAGGATTTTCGTAGCCTGTTGCTGACGGGCGCGGATAAAATCTCGGTCAACTCGAGCGCGGTGCGCGACCCCGAACTGATCCGCCGTGCCTCCGACCACTTTGGGGCGCAGTGTGTGGTCTTGTCGGTGGATGCTAAAAAACGCTCGAGCGGTATCGGTTGGACGGTGCATGTGGGTGGGGGCCGCATCGATACGGGCTTGGATCTGCTCGAGTGGGTGGAGCGGGGGCAGGCGCTGGGCGCGGGTGAAATCGTGCTGAATGTGATGGATGCCGACGGAACCCAAAGTGGCTTTGACTTGGGGGCCACCAGAGCGGTTGCCGAAGCGGTGGATGTTTCGGTGGTGGCCTCGGGAGGCGCGGGCAAGCTCGAGGACTTTTATGATGTGCTGACCATTGGCAAGGCGGATGCGGCCTTGGCTGCCAGTGTGTTTCACTTCGGAACCCTGACTGTGCCACAGGTGAAGGCATATTTGCGCTCGAGGGGTTTGAATGTGCGGGATGGGTGAGCTGCGCTCGAGGGTAAGAGCGTAAGAAAAAGATTGTTGGGCTAGTGGGTGGGTAAAACGCCAGTCGAAAACCCCCTCGAGCTACCCATTTTTAACGAATAACGAAAAACGAAGAACGAATCACCACAGAAAAAGGAACCCCAATGCTCAAAGAAAAAGCCAAACAACCCGCCGACAGCCAACTCTGGACCGATGTTTCCCTCGAGGACATCACTTTTGATGCGCGGGGTTTGGTTCCTGTGGTGGCGCAGGATTGCCGCACCCTCGAGGTGTTGATGTTGGCTTGGGCCAACCGTGGGGCGCTCGAGTTGACTTTGCAAACCCGCAAGGGGACATATTTTAGCCGCTCGAGGGATGCACTTTGGGTCAAGGGAGAAAGTTCGGGGAATGCTCAAAATGTGCAGCAGGTTTTGCTGGATTGTGACGGCGACGCGGTGATTTATTTGCTCGAGCAACAAGGGGGTGCGTGTCACACGGGAGAACGAAGCTGTTTTAACAATGCTTTGCTGGTTCCACAAACGGCCCCAGTCCCCAACTTGGGAGCCACCCTCGAGCGGGTTTATGGCACCATTTTAGACCGCCTCGAGCATCAACCCGAGAACTCTTATGTCACCAAAATGCACCTCGCGGGCCTAGACCGCATCCTCAAAAAGATTCCTGAAGAGGCGGGTGAGGTGGTGATCGCTGCCAAAAACGCAGACCGTGCAGAAATGGCCCTCGAGGTG
>JANYFS010000492.1 GCA_025359705.1 Deinococcales bacterium
TTAAGATTGGGACTTTTGCTTTTGAATATTTCCAAGATTTAAACATCAAAAGTAAAAAATAAACAGTAAAAGATAAATAATATCTCGAGAAAATTAGGATTTTTTTGTGATGTACTGAATAAGCACCCCTCAAGTTCAATAATCTCGAGGGGTGCTTATTTGAAATATTTATTCCACTGATCGCGGTAAGCAACAATCCCAGATTAAAAAATAAACAATACAGCCGCTCCATTTTGCTCGAGGGTGGTTGTATTGTTTATTCACATTAAAACAAAGTAATTTGTCCTATTTCGTATTGCGGCGGGTCGGGTATATCTTTAAGATTGATCAAATCTTTGTCGGACAAATAGATTTGCCAGAGAATCCAGCTCGAGGGTTTGGAAACTTCGGTGCCATTGCTAAAGACCCGCAAGTTAGGAATGTAGGCCCATAGTGGAGTCCACTGGTTGAGTACCATATTTACGGCACCTTTTTTGGTGTTGCTCAGGCGCACACTTCTAAAGGCGGGGGTTAGGCTGTTGGCGGGGGCATCCACACAACTCCAACTGCTCGAGCTGCTCGATAAGGCCACAAACACCGCCAATTTGTTTTCGCCTTGGCAGGTTTGCAGTGAAAATTTGGAAACACCCGCTAGGGCGCGGCGATTTCCAGGCTCGAGGGAACCGCTCAGCCGTGCGCCTGGGCTTGCCAGCAGGTAGCTGCGGGTTGTAGGGGGGATGCTCAGCTCGAGGGCTTCAAACTGCCCCATAAGCTGCGCCAAATCGGTGATTTGCAGTGGGCTGCTTTGGATGTATTGGGCTTGGGCCACAGACCCGCAAACTAGGGTACTCAGAAAAACCAAATATCGGGGCCAGTATTTCACGCAAACTCCTTAGTGTCGGAACTTAAATTAACGTGCTGGGGCTGATAGTACGTGAGAAGTGGAACAACCTCGAGCAAACCCCACATCAAGTTCGAGGGCAAAAATCCCGACCAAAACCCACAAAATTCCCGACTATCACACGCTTTATAAGGTACAAAGTCGCTAAGCTAGAGGCATGATTGAGCGGATTCATTTGGCAAAACCTCGAGGGTTCTGTGCGGGGGTGGTGATGGCGATTTCGGCGGTGGAAAAGGCGGCTGTACTGCAAGAAACCCCGCTGACGGTTTACCACAGCATTGTTCATAACCACACCGTAGTGGAGCGCCTAGAGCAGCAACACAACGTGCATTTTGTGGAGGATCTGGAGGCGCTCGAGCAGTTGCCCGCAGGCGGGGACACGGTGGTGTTTTCGGCGCATGGGGTCAGCCCGCGTGTGCGCTCGAGGGCCGCCGAACTGGGTTTGTACACCATCGACGCGACCTGTCCTTTGGTCACCAAAGTACACACCGAAGCCAAAAAATACGCTCGAGAAGGCTTTCATATCTTGCTGATCGGCGACTCGGCCCAGCACCAAGAGGTGATTGGAACCTACGGCGAAGCCCCCGATGTCACCACCGTGGTGGGAGTTTTGGGCAAGCAGGGCGCGGGTTTGGCTGACCCCTACACCGTGCAGGTTCCCGACCCCAGCAAAATTGTGGTGCTGACCCAAACCACTCTGAGCGTGGATGACACCCAAAAAACCGTGCAGATTCTGAAAAACCGCTTCCCCCAAATGGTGATTCCGCCTTCGGATGATCTGTGCTATGCCACCAAAAACCGCCAAGATGCGGTAAAAAGTATTTCCCCACAGGTGGACGGATTTTTGGTGCTGACCAGTACCCACTCGAGCAACGGAATGCGGCTGCTCGAGCTAGCCCATACCCTGACGGGCCGCGCCTACCGCCTCGAGACGGTGCAGGATTTGGACGCGCTCGAGCCAGAGCTTTTAGGTTTGCGCTCGGTGGGTATCACCAGTGCCGCCAGCACCCCCGACGATTTAGTGTGGGAAGTGGTGAATTATTTTAAAGCCAAAAACCCCGCCCTCGAGCTAGTAGAAGAGGGCGAATGGGAAAATATTGAATTTCGGGAAGCCAAAAGGGTTGCGCCTGCGGCTCGAGTGTGAAGTCTGTGACTTGAGCAGTGACGGCTGTGTGCGAAAAAGTTCAAACGAAAATAAGATGTCTCGCTCGAGGTTTTTGGATAATCTTTGGTTGTATCCATCCTAAAGGTCTAGGTTTGGCTTGGCTCGAGTTCATATTTCGGACACGCTGACCTGTATCCAACCTTTATCATGGAGCTATGAATAAAACCCTGTTTGCTCTGACTGCACTTTTTGCAATTGGCCTCTCGAGCGCCAACCTTGCCCAAGCCACCAATTTGACCATCGGTTTGGGCTACATTCCCAACATTCAGTTTGCGCCTTTTTATGCTGCCGAAAGTGAAGGTTTTTATAAAGCCGAAGGCTTTGATGTCACCTTTGAACACGGTTATACCAGCCAACTAATGCCCCTTTTGCTCGCAGGAAAGCTGGATTTTGTAGTGGGTGATGCCGAAGATGCAGTCTTGGCGCGTGCCGCAGGACAAAAGGTCAAGTATGTTTTGGCGATGTATCAACGTTCACCCGTAACGATTTTTAGTTTGGCGGACAAAAAAATAAGTAAAGCTGCCAGCCTAAAAGGTAAAACCCTAGGATATGCAGGGCCATACGGCTCGAGCTACTACGCACTTTTGGCAACGCTCAGCAAAAACAAACTGACCGACAAAGATCTAACCTTGCAAGCCATCGGCTTTACTCAGCTCGAGTCGGTGAAGTCGGGCAAGGTGGACGCAGCGGTAGGTTTTATCAACAATGAGCCTTTGGTACTGCGCCGCAGTGGAGTAGCAGTGAATACCCTAGATGTCAGTACCTTTTATCCAATGGTTGGTAACGGTATGATTGCCACCGAAAAAACCCTTAAAGATGCGCTTATGGTTAAAAAAGTATTGGCTGCCACCCAAAAAGGCTTGGCTTTTACCGTTAAAAACCCACAAAAAGCTTTTGAGGACAGCAAAAAGTACGTACAAAACTTAGATGCAGCCCAGCTCGAGGTATTAAATGCCTCTGTTACTTTAATGCAAAGCACCACTACTACCAAACTGGGCTTGGGTTACAGCGATCCCCTTGCGTGGTCTCGAGCAGTCAATTTTCTAAAAAGCAGCGGACAAGCCAAAACCACTTTGCCCTCGAGCGATTTCTTTTCCAATAACTATTTGACCAAGGGGATCAAGTAAATCGAATAATGAATCTTAAGGTTGGGGTAAAAAACGCTCTGGTATTTCCCAGATAATCAATTTGGGTGGACTCTCTTTAAAGGCGGCATTCTCGAGGTAATCGGTCATTGGAATCATCGGGCCTTTACCCTCGAGGGCTACATTTAATACTTCCGTTTGCAAAGCCTCTTGCAGAAAACCCGCAAAATTCCATTTGGGATTGGCACTGTAACTGGTTCCCACCAAAGCTACGCTCACGCTACTATCGCCCAGCAAATCTCCGCTCGAGCCTGCATTTGGGGAGGTTACTTGCTCGGTTTTCCAAGTCTCGAGGGTGTCTGGGGCGGGGCCAAACTTTGCCCAAATGCCCAGTGGCACATACTTTAGCAAATCTCCAGAATGGCTTTGGGATTGCCCTTTTTGGCTGGCAAAGTGCTGAATCGGTAGCTCGAGCGGTAAGGTTTTAACCCTTTGGGCCAGTACAAAGGCCACTTTTTTGGCTCCTGCGGGTCTCCAGTGGGTGTCGGTACGTAAAAAAAGTTCGGGGTCTTGGGCAGTGCGGGTCAATACCCTCGAGAGGTCTGGGGCCAGAATTCCCGCTTGGAGCAAAGAATCTCGAAAACTCGAGTAACGGTTTTGGGTATAGCTGGGCAAAACATAACGCCCCAAATGCTGTGCAACCGCTCGAGCCTTGGCAGGCAACAAGGCCACCAGCAAAGTGATATTTTGCCGCTTCAAACGCCGATTTAGCGCCACAATGCGCTCGAGCTTGTCTTGGGTTTCCGTTTTTTCGTTGGGATAAAACTTAAATTCTTCATTGGTAAAAAGCCAGTCATTCGCACCCACCAAAGCCCCTACTTTGGCATCACCAAACGCCACAAACTCGAGCGCCGTCCAAGCCGCAATTCCCGAATTTCGCAGCGGCAAGCTGGTATCAAAACCCTTCTCAAAACTCGAGGCCCACTGGCCCGTGAGGAAGGTCTTATCTTGTGGCAAAGGTGTTGGTGTTCTAAATGCCCAGATCCAAACCGAACCAAGCAACAAAAACCCCAACATAAAGAAGGCAGGGAAGCGCTGGATTTTTTGGCTCGAGGGGGGCGTAATCATGTTTGGGGGTAGGCAAAAAATGAAATATGCTCCAATTTAACCGATTTTGGGCCACTGTGCTGGGCTAAATTCCCTCGAGTGCATAACCTTGACGCATACTGCATAGTGGGATACACTTGTTTCATTCATCGGCGAAAGCCGATTTTTTCGTTTTACTCCCTTTGAGGGCTAGAATATGGGTTGGATTTTTGCTCGAGCCAATACACCAAACTACCTACAGGAATATCCTCTTTGCTAAGCCGCTTAAATAATAAAGGCGGCAATATCTTTGAATATCGAAAAGGCGAAAGCTGCTCCATACCTGCAATTTGTGCCTTAAACGGTGTTCCATCAGGAAAAATGAATTTGACCCAATCACCTGTTGTAATAAGATTGGTCATTTCCTCTGTTCCACACGTCACCACAATACCTCGTCCTATAATGAAAAAAATGTTTTCAACCTTGCCAATATATATTTCCTTCATGTTTTCACCTCAGTCAATATAAAATCTCGCTCGAACCAATAAACCAAACTTCCCACAGGAACATACTTCTTTTTTAAACCACGAAGCAACAAAGCGGGTGGTCTTTCTGGAGGCTGTATCAAAGACCTCGAGGCCGAGTCAATCACTTGCACCTCGAGGTCAGGCAAGTCGGGGCGGATCAGCTTTACCCAGTCGCCCATTATGACAAAGTGAATCTCTTTTTCTGGGAGAAATCCGATTCCCAAACTTTTCCATCCTCCAACTTCAAAAACAGCTTCAACTGTACCAATATAAGTTTCTTTCATATTTTTCCCCAAACAAAATAGAACTCCCGCTCGAGCCTATGCCAAAGCGGGGTTCTCTCGAGTTAAATCTTATATTCAGTCTTGCTGAATCATCGTCTCGAGTGCTTTGCTGGGTTCGTCGCCATACACATGCGAAGGCACATCTACATTCGAGCCACGGGTTAGGGCAATACGGCCCGTCCGCATAGTCTCGAGGATGCCAAAAGGACGCATTTGCTCGAGGAAAGCGGTGATCTTACCTTCATCACCCGTGACTTCAAAAGTCAGGGCATGGCGGCCCACATCCACAATGCGAGCGCGGAAATCGTCAGCAATTTGCCGCACTTCTACACGGTTCTCGGCACTGTCTACCTTGACCTTGGTCAAAATCAACTCGCGGTCTACATACTTCTCGAGCGAGTGATCGGTTACTTTGATCACATCTTCCAATTTCTCGAGCTGACGTGAAACCTGCGAAACCGTGCGGTCATCGCCTTCGACCACAATAGTCATCCGTGAATAACCAGGGTGTTCAGTAGTTCCCACCGATAAGCTGTTGATATTAAAACCCCGCCGCGCAAACATGCTGGTGATGCGGGTCAGCACTCGAGGTTCGTCCCGCACAATCACCGAAATCACCACTTTATTATCCATTGCATTCCCTCTAGCATGATCACTCATGCTTTCACGCCTGTGGGGGGTTCTTCAATCGACTCTTGTAACGAAGCGCCCGCAGGAACCATCGGGAAAACCCCGTGTTCATTGGGAACAACTGCCTCGAGCAGACAGGGGCCAGGGTAATCCAACCACTCAAGCAAAACCCGCTCGAGTTCGCTGGCATCACTGGCACGGAAGGCTTTAATCGAGTAGGCATCTGCCAGCTTTACAAAGTCAGGGTTATCGTCACCCAAATACACTTCCGAATAATTGTTCTGGTGAAACATCTCTTGCCACTGGCGCACCATGCCCAAAAAACTGTTGTTGATAATGGCAATTTTTACAGGGATTTGATAACGGGTCAGGGTTGCGAGTTCTTGGGCGGTCATTTGGAAACCGCCGTCCCCCGCAATCACCACACTGCGAACTTGGGGTTCTGCCAAAGCTGCACCAATTCCCGAGGGGAAACCAAATCCCATGGTTCCTAAGCCGCCCGAGGTCAACCAGCGGCGGGGTTTGTCGAAGCGGGCCAATTGCGCCGCCAGCATTTGGTGCTGGCCCACATCGGTAGACAGAATATCATCGGGGCGGAGCTGGTCGCAGATCATTTTGATGGCCTGGCCCGCGCTCCATTTGCTATGGGTTACAAAACGCGATTTCCACTCGAGGGTTTTGGCGATCCATTCGGGGTTCTCGAGCTTTACCGCCCTCGAGGTCAGGGCCAGCGCTGCTTCTTTGGCATCAGCCCGCACCGCAACATGGGCGCGAACCAGTTTAGAAATCTCGGCTGCGTCGATATCCACATGAATAATGGTGGCGTGCGGTGCAAAACGGGCAATTTTACCCGTCACTCGGTCATCAAAGCGCAAACCGATGCCCAGCAGCACATCGGCATTGGAAATCGCGCGGTTACTGGCAACCGAACCGTGCATTCCAGGCATTCCCAACCACAACGGGTCAGAAGCAGGAAAAATGCCCAAGCCCATCAAGGTGGTGATCACCGGGATGTTCCAAGCATGGGCCAAAGCAATGATCTCGGCGCTGGCTTCCATGGCCCCGCCACCCACCATCATCACCGGTTGTTTAGCCTGTTTCAGCAACGCTACCGCCTCATCAATCGAGGCGCTCGAGAGCTGTGGTAAGGGTTTTTTGGGGCGCACCCCCTCGAGCGACCCCACAAAGGCTTCCATCTGTACATCTTTGGGAATATCGATCAGCACAGGCCCAGGGCGACCCGAAGTGGCAATTTTAATCGCTTCGGCAACCGCTCGAGGGATGTCCGCCGCATGACGCACCAAAAAACTATGTTTGGTGATGGGCATGGTGATTCCGGTAATGTCCGCCTCTTGAAAACCATCGGTTCCCAACAAAAAGCGGGCCACATTTCCCGTAATCGCCAACAAAGGCACACTGTCCATCATGGCATCGGTGATTCCCGTCACCAAGTTGGTGGCCCCAGGCCCAGAAGTGGCGATACACACCCCAATTTTACCGCTGGCCTTGGCCCAGCCTTCGGCAGCATGAACCGCGCCTTGCTCGTGGCGGGTCAAAATATGGCGCATTTCGGGGTAGCTGGTCAGCGCATCATAGACGGGCATAATGGCCCCACCAGGATAGCCAAAAACCGTGGTGATTCCGTGCTGGATCAGCGTTTGCCACAAGGCATGTGCGCCATTTTTGGGTTGTGCATGAATCTCGTCCATTTGTCCTATCCCCCTTGCACGCTGTAATACGTGCCGTTCCGATACTGAAAAAACAAACCCCCGAACACGTTGTCGTCTCGGGGGTTTTGGCTTTTGCGTATGGCTGCACGCGCTAAGCTCGATCCCCCGAGTTAACTAGAATGACAACAGATACGTAGTGTAGGTTTGTCGCAGCGTTCATCGTATCCAGAGTATCAAGTCCCTCGAGAGGTTGTCAATGCTCACCTAGACACCTCTCCAGTAAAAGTCAATTGCAAACGTGCGCGAAAGGGCTACTGGAACAAAAAAACCACCCTCGAGGGTGGAATTCTTGTTTCTTTTTTTGGAGCGGGAGAAGAGACTCGAACTCTCGACATCAACCTTGGCAAGGTTGCGCTCTACCAACTGAGCTACTCCCGCATTCCTGTTCTTGCTCTGCTTCTTACTCTATTTCCTACGCTTCCCTCGAGGGTTGGGCCTCGAGATATGGTGAGATATGGTTTTATTCTACCTCAATTTCATGCTCAATTTTAGTAGATATATAAATAAAACCCCCGCATCGCTCTACTCTCCCAGGAAATCTCTCTCCAAGTACCATCGACGCAGTTACGTTTCACGACCTAGTTCGAGATGGAG
>JANYFS010000493.1 GCA_025359705.1 Deinococcales bacterium
TTTGGAGCAACTACCAGCAATTGCTGGCCCAACTCGAGCTGAGAGCTTGCCAAACCGTTTAGGCTAACCAAAGTTTCTACTGTCAATTTAAAATGACGCGCAATGGAAAAAGCGGTGTCACCCTTTTGAACGGTATAACTACCACCAATAACATCGAATGTTTTGATAGAGTTTGGTTTGTTGGTGTTTAAGGTCGCGCTCGAGACTAATGTTTCAGTCACTTTTGTTTCAGTCACTTTCACATTATCTTTACTCAAGTCTTTGCTCGAGTCTTTAATCACAGCTTCTTTAACAAGGATTTTTGATTCGGGCGCAACAATTTTGGGCATTTTTGCGTCGGGTTTATCTTGCTTATCTTGCTTATCTTGCTTGTCCATGCTCGAGGTGGGGGGCAAAGCCGCTGTTTTAATGCGAATGGTACTCGAGGTTAGGGCGCTCGAGGTTGCAGTTGTACTCATCACGGTGTTGACTGTTTCAGCTTTTGCTATTTCGGCTTTCGCCATAACAGTTTTAATCGATTCTGTTTTAGACATACCATCTTTAGAAATACCAGCTTTAACCGATTCGGAACGAACATTTTTGGCAGGAAAAACCAAAACCTGACCCAAATTGATGGCATGGTTTTGTAAATTATTGAGTTCAGACAAACGCTCGAGGGGAATTGCAAACCGCTTGGAGATGGAAAAAGCGGTGTCGCCTTTTTGCACCGTGTAACGTTCTGGATAGTTACCAGCGTAGTTGGTTGGTTGCACATCGGCGGCAATTGCACCCTGAAGGGTCAAAGCAAGCAAAACGGTATAAAGTCCATACTTCACGCTAGTCACCTGGGTCGTTTCCTGTTCGGGTTTATGGAAGCCCGTAAGGAATTGGGCTGACGGTATGATGAGATCCATTTGATCTTTTCTTCATGCTCGAGATGGGCAAGTATAACCAGCTCAATTTTGAGAAGTGTGATACCGAACTGTGCAATAGCTAAAGGTTCCAGTAGCCTATCACAGCCGCTCCAACCGTGCTGTTAAAAATTCCACGCAAATCCATCCCTAAAATCACTCATGAAACTGCCCCTGGAACTGCTTAGGTTCTCATAGTTATTCACATCTTTGCTCGTGTTGTACTCATAATTCCAAAATCGAATTTGGCAGTGTACCCTCGAGGGTTACAATAAGCATTGCGGAAATATTTGAGTAAGATTTGGGGTTTTCTCGAGATTGTCTCAAAGTTTTCTTGAGGTTTTCTCGAGGTGCATCACAGAAAAAATACCCGTCTTGCACGCTCCGCTCGAGTTGTGTTGAGCGATCAAATGATCACCAAATCAACCCAAAATCAACCCAAAAATCCGCCTCCCGTTCTCTAAGCCAAGTGGCTTAATATGTCAGATCGCTTAACTTATCAACCCCGACCACCGCCTATAGTCCAGCTAGGGAGGCAGTCCAGATATGGCTAGCTTATGACCAGTTTGACCCGTTCGGTACGCGATTGGCGACATAAAACCTTTGCATCTTTGGGCTATCCTGCCTTTCGGTTGTATTGGTTTTCACAGATTATTAGTTTGGTGGGAACGTGGTTGCAAAATACCGCCCAGTCCTATTTGGTGCTGGAAATGAGTGGCTCGAGCGCACTATTGGGTTGGGTCAGCGCGGTGTTTTTTCTACCTAGCCTACTGTTTTCGATTTTGGCAGGAACCCTGCTGGATCATGTTCACCGTGGAAAATTGCTGCAATGGACTCAAGTGATGTTGCTGGCAACTGCGCTGATCACCGGGATTTTGGTGCAAACCGAACACATCAGCTTGCCGCTTATTTTTGTGATGGCTTTTTTGACGGGCCTTGCCAACGCCTTCAATATGCCCGCTCGTCAAACCATGGCAGCTACCTTTGTGCCGCGCGAAGGCTTGCCCAATGCTTTAGCCCTGAACAATTTATCGTTTAATTTGTCGCGGACTTTGGGACAAGCCCTGTTTGGGGTGGTGGTTCCGTTGGGGATTTGGCTGTTCTCGAGCCTGCACCTCAGTGGCTTTTCCAGCACGTCGCTCTCGAGGCTGGCCCTACCGTTTTACCTGAATGCTTTGGCTTTTGCGGTGACCATTGGTTTGCAATTTGCTTTGCCGATCAAAGCCCCCGCAGCAGACCCGCACAAAAAGGATTTGTGGCAAGACACCCTCGAGGGATTCCGCTACGTGCGAAATGATGCTCAGCTTCCCTATATTTTACTTTTGGTGGCAGGGATTTCAATTTTTCTGCTCAATTTTCAAGTGCTGATCCCTTCGGTTGCCAAACAGTTGTACCACCTCAACGAGACGGGTTTTGGGGTTTTTAACGCGCTGTTTGGGGTAGGTTCGGTGGCAGGAGCCTTATTTCAAGCCTCCCAACCCGACCCTCGGCAGAGTTTACGCAAAGCCAGTTTGCTGTTACCCATCTCCTTGTTGATCTTTGCCTTTACGCCCAATATCTATGCAGCGGGTTTGGCACTGATGATCTGTGGAACCTTAACCATGATGGTCTTGATCAGTGCCAACAGCAGTGTGCAAATGGCCCTCGAGGAGCAATTTAGAGGGCGAGTGATGAGCATTTACACCTTGGTTTTGGTGGGGGTGGCCCCGATTGGTGCGGTGCTGAGCGGCTGGCTCGTCTCGAGCGGACTGGGCTTGGGTTTGCGCTGGGGAACCGCTGTTTTGGCGATATTGGGTGCAACTTGTGTGCTGGCATTATGGAAAAAGCTACCTTCTGGTAAAGCACGTAAGAATTAAATAGAGATCAAGCTCGAGATCACTATAGAGATAAACCTCGAGGGAAAATCTTACAATATATTTTTTAACTATGCCGAGTATTTTAGATGCTTCTGATGTGATCTTAGTCTTATATTCCACATTCCTAAAAATAGCGAAACGCTCGAGTATATCAACATCACTCGAGCGTTCTATAATTGTCCCAAAATTTAAACAAACCCCTAAACAAATAAAGGGTCGCCCGATTCGTCGGTATCGGCGACTTTTTTGGCGGTGCGGTTGGCGACCCACAGGGCTACACCTACCCCAACCAGAATGCCCACCACCAAAGTTGAAATGAGGGTGATGTGTTGGGTTTGGGATGCGCTTTTCACTCGAGTCAGAGCGCGTTTTTCTGCTTGTGAAATGGCTTTAAGAGCCTGTTGAACCGATGCTTGCTTAATCATTATGGTGTTCATCATAGGGGTATTTTAACCGCCCTTGGCTGATCTTTGTGTCTGGTTTGGGTGGATTTCGGGTGGATTCATTTGGAGGTAAGCCCCTCGAGCGCCTGGGTCAAGACCACGATGGCTTTGTGATAATCCAGGATGGGCAAATGCTCGAGCGGAGTGTGGTCTAGGCTCGAGTCGCCTGGGCCGTAGGCCACCATCGGAACCTGCCAGTGTGGGGCCACCACATTCATATCTGCGGTTCCGGTTTTCAGCTTGAAACGCGGGTTGCCGCCGTTAGCACGAATCGCAACGCGCAGCGCTCGAGTCAGGCGGTTGTCTTTGTCGCCACGGTACGGGACTTCATGACCCACAAACTCGAGCCGTAAATCTGGTAAATCGTGGGCCAGTGCCTCGAGCGCAGTTTGGGCCTCGAGCGGCGACAATTCTGGTGGAAGCCGCAAACCCAAAACGCCTTTTGCCTGCTGGATCATGCCGTCCGAACTGGCCTCGAGCGACTGAACCGTAAGTTGCACTGTAAAAAACGCCCCCTCGAGTCCTCTACTGTGGCCCCAATCTTCGGCCCACATTTTGGCTCGAGTGGCGTAGGTCAGCAGGTCGTCACCCGCGCTGGTTCCTTCGCCTGCGCTATGAAAATTATCCTTCTCGAGCGAAATTCTGACCACCAAACGGCCTTTGTAACCCAAAGTAATCGCGTCCCAGCCACTGGGTTCGCCAATCAAAACAAAATTGGGAGCATAGCGGGTTTTGACAAAGTTTGCCCCCTTGCTCGAGGGGGCTTCCTCTTCGGTGGCTCCAATGCAGGTGAAGGTGGCTCGCTCGAGGGCTGCTGGCGACAGCGCCGCTACCGCAGCCACAAACGTACAAAAAGAACCCTTGGCATCCACGCTGCCGCGCCCATGCAAAATTTCGCCACCTTCGGCATCCATCTCGAGGCGCACCGCAATATCCCCTGGCACGGTGTCGATATGGCCCAAAAGTACCACCTGAATAGGGCCAGTTCCCTTGGTTCCCACTGCATTTCCAGCGCCGTCGATTTGGGCAGAAAAACCCATCTGGCTCATGGTTTCCACCAAAAATTGGGCCACTTTGCTTTCATCGCCCGAAACACTGGGAAGGGCAACGGCACCACACAACAGCTCGAGGGGGGTTAATTTAAGCGGTAAACTCAACGTTCACCCACACTTTCATCCCAATACTTGGCAACGGATACCAAACCTTCAGAAACCAAATACAAACCTGCGCCTGCGGCAACCCCCAAAACCAAAATACCCACACCCAAAATCAGATGCACGGTCAGACCCACTGCGCCCGCAATTGCACCCATCACCGCAACCACAAGGGCGACAATGCGAATCAAATTGGCCTTAGCCTCGAGCTGAAACTGCATTCGCCGCAACACCTCGAGGTTGACCGCTTGGTTCAGAGCTGTGCCGTAACTGGGCGTAGCGGTTGCATCCATTTGGGTAGAAGGGGTGGATGTGACCACCACATGGCTGGGCGGCGTACTTGATGCAGGATTTGGCAAAGGATTGGGTACAGCGCTCGAGGGAGTGCTGGAAATGGGTAGGGTTCGGGTTGCATTGAGGGATGCATTGAGGGTTGAGTCGGGAACGCTCGAGGTCACACTTGTGGGAATGGGTGAAGAAAAGCTCGAGGGAGCCGCTGGAACACGGGTTTTTATTATACCTTGTGATCCCTCACTGCTGATCGGTGTGCTAATCGGATGAACCACAGGTGCAATTTGGGGAATAACTACAGCAGGTATTTCGGGCCTGCTTGAAAACAGTTCCGAAGCGGAACTGGACGGAATAGCGGTGGGAGCCATCACTACTTCAGATTCTCCATCTGAAATTAACATGGCATCGTCTGGGCTGGTCAAAACGGGCATCGAGGGGATGGTGACGTTGGCAGAAGCTCTGGTGGGCATACTGGTAGGTTTACTGGTGGGCATACTCGAGGGTTTAGTCAACAGCTCGCTGGTATTGCTGGCAAAGCTATCCAGTTCTGAGTCCAGCTTGGCATCGACCTTGCCAATCTCGGCGACACCTTCCACCGAATCGTTGGCTCCCAAAATACCCCCAGCCATACCCCTAGTGGAAATCCCCTCGAGCGGAACCGCCGACAAATAGCTCGAGGAATCGCCCAAGGCAGGGGGTAAATACAGCGAACTGCTACTCACTCGAGCGCTGCCAATGGCATTTTTCACATCGGCGAAGAACTCTTTGAGTTCGCTACCTCTAAACCCTTTAACCCCTGTTTCAATAGCGACCAATTCGCCGGTATTGATTCGCAAAATGCCCAATTTATCGCTGGAAATTTTGCTGACATCGCGCAAAAAAATGCGTTGTACTTCCGAGTCCGAAAAATAAACCAATTCGTGTTGGGTTGCTACAATCGCTCGAGTATCGTCTTTGGTCAATACCTTAAAACGAATGCCGTATAAGCCCAATTGTAGTGCGCGTGCGTCAAAGTCCATAGTTGTGCCTCCGTCTAAAACCAGCTCCAGGCGTTGATGGGTACTGGTTTTCTTTCCTAAAACCGCTTATTGATATGGGATTCCCTCGAGAGAATTGAGGGGATTTTTGGGGTGCAAACTCGGCGGTAATACTCAAAATACGCTCGAGCCTGTACCCATGTCCTAACACTATCTCAACAATAACAGCTTACGAGCCGCTTGGCTCAAGAATCTTACACATCTTGCACATCATTCTTTTTTTCGCAAAGCCAGCCTATCGAACGTGATACCCTAGAACTATGTTTGAGGCTCTAGGACAAAAACTGCAAGATATTCTCGATAAGTTGCGCTCGGAAAGTAAACTGACCGAAGCCCATCTCAAAACTGCCACCCGCGAAATCCGTATGGCTCTGCTCGAGGCCGATGTTAATTTTGGGGTCGCCAAAGATTTCGTGGCGAAGGTTTCGGAAAAAGCCTTGGGCCAAGACATCATCAACGGGGTGGGCGCGGGCCATATGGTGGTCAAACTGGTTCATGACGAACTGGTGGAAACCTTGGGCGGCAAAACCATGCAACCCGAACTGGGGGCCAACCGTAATGTATGGTTTATGGTCGGCTTGCAAGGTGCGGGTAAAACCACCAGTGCGGGCAAACTCGCTAGCCTGTACAAATCCAAGGGCCGCCGCGTGCTGTTGGTCGCGGCAGATACCCAGCGCCCCGCCGCACGGGATCAGCTCGAGGTGTTGGGGCAACAGGTGGGTGTACCTGTACTAAAGGTGGAAGACGGCGAAACCCCCGCTACCACCAAAGCACGCCTTGCCGAATATTTGCAAAAAGACTACCGCGATTTGGTGATCGTGGACACCGCAGGCCGCTTGCAAGTGGACATTGCCCTAATGGATCAGTTGGCAGATCTGAAAACCGCCCTCGAGCCTACCGAAACCTTGCTGGTGGTGGATGCCATGACTGGGCAAGAAGCCCTGAATGTAGCGGAAACCTTCGATAAGCGCATTGGACTAAGTGGCTTGGTGATCACCAAAATGGACGGCGACGCACGCGGTGGTGCGGCCTTGTCCGCGCGTTATGTCACAGGCAAACCGATTTATTTCGCGGGCGTTTCCGAAAAAATCTCGGGCCTCGAACTGTTCCACCCAGACCGTGTAGCCAGCCGCATTTTGGGCATGGGCGACATTCTGAGCCTAGTGGAACGCGCTCAGGCCGCAGATATGGCCTCGGTTGCTCCCAAAAAGTTGAACGAATTCAACCTGGATGACCTGCTGAATCAGCTCCGCAACATGCGAAAACTGGGGCCAATGGCGGACATCATGCGGATGATTCCGGGTATGTCCAAAGCGATTCCTGCGGACTTTCAAGTGGATGAAAAGCAAATCCAACAAATCGACGCAATCCTTAGCTCGATGACCCGCAAAGAGCGCGAAGACCCCGATGTGATCAACGGCTCGAGGCGCAAACGCATTGCCAAGGGTTCGGGTGTGACCGTGCAAGAAGTCAATCGCTTGCTCAAGATGTACGACCAAATGAAAGACATGATGAAAATGTTCCAATCCAAAAACATGAAGAAGTTGATGGGTGGCATGGGTGGCGCTGGAGGAATGGGCGGCTTGGGTGGAATGTTCGGCAAAAAGTAATGACTTTTGCTCGAGGGTCATATTTGTGCTAGATGGGTAAATTCAATATTGGTAAAAGCCTCTTCCACTCGAGAAGGGGCTTTTTTTATAGCTCGAGCGATTTCGTTTCTCATAAAATCTTCGACAGAATTGGAGAAATCCTAGGGACAGTCTCAAGGATTGTCTGGTACAACATAATTAGGCTCGAGAGGGAGGCTTGAGGGTTGAAATAGAAATTGAAAAGTAAGGGGCGTAAAATCTCAGTACCTGACACTTTAAAGATTTAGCTGTCCCGCACGAGCA
>JANYFS010000507.1 GCA_025359705.1 Deinococcales bacterium
CACCCCGCAAGCCATGATTGCTATGCCCTTGATTTTGGGTGCGGTGGCCTTGGTGGGTTACGCCCAGCGGCAGAAAAAATAATCCAAAAAATAACTCGAGTGGATGGTGTAGGTTCCCCTCGAGACTATTCTATTTTTGGAAGTTTATTTGTTTATAATCCACTTCTCGAGCAGTTTTTGATATGCACCACTTTTGTTGAGGCGCTCGAGGGTTTTGTTGGCGGCGGCTACCAAATCGCTATCTTTGGCAAAAACCGCGCCGTAATCCTCGGCTTTGAGTACCCCTTTGAGTGCGCCGCCCGCCTGCACAAACTGCCCTGGTTGGGCTTTATCCAAATAGGCCACGGTGGGTTGATCGCCAATCATCGAATCGATCCGTCCTGCTTTCAAGTCGGCAAGGCCACTGGCAAAGTCGTCATAGACTTTAAGGGTGGCCTTGAGTTTTTTCAGTTTTTCATCGGCGGCATAGAAACCCGTGGTTCCTTTTTGTACTCCAATATTTTTGTTGGCAAAGGTTTTCATGGGCCAAGAGATTTTCTTAGGGTTTCCTTTTTGAATAATAAATACCTGTGCGCTTTTGAAATAAGCATTGGAAAAACTCACCACTTTGGCCCGTTCGGGGGTAATGGTTACGCTCGACATTACGATGTCGGCCCGTCCGCTGGTAATGGCCCCAGGCATCAGCGAATCGAAGCCAATGTTTTGAATCTTGAGTTTAACTCCCAAATCCTTGGCAATCTCCCCTGCAATTTCGATGTCAAAACCGGTAATCTCGCCTTTATCCCCCTGAAAAGAAAAGGGCTGGAAGGTTGCGTCGGTTCCCAGTACCAGTTCGCCTTTTTTCTTGACTTCGGCAACGGTGCTGGCAAGCGCGGAAGAACCAAGGAGCAAAACGGACAGAGCGGATAAAGCAAGTGTGGCAAGTTTCATGGAGATCAGTATATCAGCCTCGAGCGGTGATCAAAGATGCCCCACCTCGAGCGGGCGTTCAAAAACCGCGTCCACCACAATCATCGAATTGATGTTGCGAATCCCCTCGAGATTGGTGAGTTCTCGCAAATAGAACTGCTGATAGGTTTGTAAATCCTTTACGCGCACTTTCAACAAAAAATCCCGATCCCCCAAAAGCAAATGGCACTCGAGGACTTGGGGGTGCTGGCGCATCTGCTGGGCAAAATGTTCGTAGCCTGCCTTGGTTTGGCGGTCTAGCGTGACCATCACCAAAACCAACAATCCCCCCTCGAGTTTGTCTGGGGCCAAGGCCGCGTGGTAGCCCAAAATATAGCCGTCTTGCTCGAGCCGCTTGACCCGCCGCAAACAGGGCGCAGGGGTCAGGTTTACCGCGTCGGCAAGCTCGGTATTGGGAATGCGGGCATTTTTTTGCAACAGCTCGAGGATCTTAACATCGGTTTCGTCGAGTGGGTTTGAGGTTGGGTTTGGGTTGGATAACTGCTTTTCATTTGCCATCTCGAGCCATTATAATCGCAAATTCATATTTTTAGCGCAATACCATTGCTTTTTCTGGGATAGGCAAGCACCCTCGAGCAATCCAAATTTTTTGATTTTTGTTAGAATTGAAATCACAGATTTTCTTGGTTTTAAAGGAGCATAAATGACCGCTCACACCGAACTTAAACGCACCCCCCTTTATGAAAAACACCGCTCGAGCAAGGCCAGAATGGTCGAATTTGGCGGCTGGGACATGCCCGTGCAGTATCAGGGTTTGATTGCTGAACATTTGGCGGTGCGCCAAGCCGTAGGGGTTTTTGATGTCTCGCACATGGGACAGTTCATTTTTACTGGCCCCGATGCCCTCACCTTTCTGCAATTTGCCACCAGCAACAGCCTTGCCAAACTGCCGATAGGACGCGCCCAGTACAACATGCTGCCCAACTCGAGCGGTGGCTTGGTCGATGACATTTATATTTACCACCTCGAGAGCGAGAAATACCTCATGGTGGTCAATGCCTCCAATATCGACAAAGATTTTACACACCTCAAGAATTTACTCATTTCTAAAGAATTACCAGAGCCTTTTAAAGTAGCACTCGAGAATAAGTCGGACGACTATGCGCTTTTGGCTGTGCAAGGCCCGCACACAAGGGCGGTCTTAGATCCATTTTGCAGTGTAGATTTAAATGCAGTTAAAAAGAATGATGTCTTACCCGCCACTTTATTTGACCTCGAGGTTTTGCTAGCTTGCACAGGCTATACAGGTGAAGACGGCTTTGAAATCTTTTGTACCCCAGAGCAAGCCCCGATCATCTGGGATCATTTGCTCGAGCAAAATATCACCCCCTGCGGTTTAGGTTCACGCGACACCCTGCGCCTCGAGGCAGGCTTTCCGCTCTATGGTCACGAGTTTTCCGAAACCCTCAATCCCCTCGAGACCCATATGGCTTGGGCCATCAAGATGCACAAAAGTTTTTTTGGTAAAGAAGCGTTGGTTTCTCTCGAGATAAAGCATAAATTGATTGGTTTAAAACTAGGCGGCAAAGGAATTCCCCGTGAAGGTTATGAAGTCTACTGTGGTGGAAAAAAAGTAGGTTACATCTCGAGTGGAACCATGAGTCCTTCGCTCAAGTGTGGTATTGCAATGGCCTTTGTGGAAAAAGATGTGGCAATCCTTGGCTCGAGCCTTCAAATCAAAATTCGGGAACAGATGTTTGACGCTCGAGTTGTAGAACCCGTATTCCTCGAGAAGTAAATCAAGGAAGTAAATGAAGAAGGTTAAGGACGACCATAACGCCGAGTCGCATAACGTTTAAAATCGTCACTCATTATGGAATAGGGTGTATTTATCTGGTACGGTCCCGACCAAGGAATCAATTCTCGACCATCACAATAGGTACAAACCGCAAACCCCTGTTGTGCATAGACGGTTAAACCGACCTTTTCACAATGTGAACACCAAAACGGCTTTCCTGTTCCTGACACACCTTAAACTCTACACGCTCCAAAGGAAAAACCATGAACATTCCCCAAAACCTGCAATACCTCAAAAGCCACGAATGGGTACACCTCGAGGGGGATACCGCCACCGTTGGAATCAGCGACTTTGCCCAAGAACAGCTTGGAGATGTGGTTTATGTGGAGCTTCCCAAAGTGGGCCAAATTGCCTCGAGCGATGAAACCCTTGCAGTGGTGGAATCGGTCAAAACCGCCAGCGATATTTATAGCCCCGTGTCTGGCGAAGTGATCGAAGTGAACGCGTCCCTCGAGGGTAGTCCAGAGCAAATCAACGAAAGCCCCTACGAATTGGGCTGGTTATTCAAAGTGCGGGTAACAGGTCTCTCGAGCGAATTGTTAGACCCCTCAAGCTATCACCTGGTCGCGGAGGCCGAAGCATGAAATACACCCCCCACACTCCCCAAGACATCCAAAAAGCCCTAGATGTGATCGGCGTTCCCAATGTGGATGCCTTGTTTGATGATCTACCCGTAGGAATTCGTAATCCAGTCCTCGAGCTACCCGCAGCGCTGGACGAACTGGGTATCCTCGAGCATATGCAAAGTTTGGCGGATAAAAACAAGGTTAAAGGGCCGAACTTTTTGGGCGGCGGCATGGCAAAGCACTTTATTCCCAGTGCGGTTAATGCCCTCACTTTTCAAAGTGCTTTTGTGACCGCCTATACTCCCTACCAACCCGAAGTTGCACAGGGCGAATTGCAAGCCCTGTTCGAGTACCAGTCGATGATTTGCCAGCTCACGGGCTTGGATGTCAGCAACTCGAGCCTCTATGACGGAGCTACAGCAGTCGCAGAAGCGGCACTTTTGGCCTTGCGCCACACCGGACGTAACAAGATTGTGGTTTCGCAGGGGGTTCACCCCGAATACCGCGAAACCTTGCATACCTTCCTCGAGTGCGTAGGCGCCGAATTGCTCGAGGTTGCGCTCGAAGGAACCCATACCCAAAATGCGGTCATTGCTTCTGATATTGGCGCGGTAATCGTACAAAACCCCAATTTTTTAGGAACCCTCGAGGATATGCAAGCCCTTTCAGACGCGGCCCACGCCGCTGGAGCCTTGTTTATTGCGGTGGTAGACCCGCTCAGCTTGGCAGTTTTGAAATGCCCAGGCGAATACGGCGCGGATATTGCGGTGGGCGATGGGCAAGTGATTGGCAATGCTCCCAATTTTGGCGGCCCTGCCTACGGTTTTATCACCGTGACCACTGCCCTGATGCGCCAATTGCCAGGCCGCATTGTGGGGGCCAGCAAAGATGTGGACGGCAAACGCGGCTTTGTGCTGACTTTGCAGGCGCGGGAGCAGCATATCAGACGGGCCAAGGCCAAATCCAACATTTGCTCCAATCATGCACTGATGGCCCTGCAAAGCGCCATTTACCTCTCGAGCGTGGGGCCGCAAGGCTTGCGTGAGGTGGCGGTGGCGGGTGTGGTACGGGCGGGACAGCTCGAGCGGGCGCTCAAAAACATCGGCCTCGAGCGGCTGACCCAGGGCAAGTTCTTCAACGAATTTGCGGTAAAGTTGCCCATTCCTGCGGATGAAGTTCGCTCACAGCTTGCTGCACGCGGAATTCACGGCTGTGTTCCCGTTCCCGCCGTGTACGGTTTGGGACATGCGGGTCTGTTTTGTGCCACCGAGTTGACCAGCGAAAAGGATATTGAAACGTTGGTTGCCGCGCTAAAAGATATTCTCGAGAATATCTCAGGGGAGAATTAAAATGACTTTAACCGCCGAAAAACCCTCCACCCTGACCAGCCAAAACAGCAATTTCCCGCTTATTTTCGAGCGTTCCCAAGCGGGCCGCCGTGGGGTAATTCCGCCCCAAGCCGCCCTCGAGCAAAATGTGGATTTGGTAGCCCTACTGGGCGCAGAAAACCTGCGCTCGAGCGCCCCCGCTTTGCCCGAAGTCTCCGAATTGGATTTGGTGCGCCATTATACGGGCCTTGCCAACCGTCAGTTCTCGGTGGATGCCAACTTTTACCCGTTGGGAAGCTGCACCATGAAGTACAACCCCAAAGTCCACGAAGTGGCGGCGGCTTGGTTTACCGATCTGCACCCCTACCAAGCCCTCGAGACTGCCCAAGGTGCGCTCGAGCTGCTGCACAGTTTGGGCCAAAGCCTCGCCACCATTACCGGAATGGACGCAGTAACTTTGCAACCCGCAGCGGGCGCACACGGCGAATTCACGGGCATTTTGATGATTCGCAAGTATTTCGAGCAAAAAGGCCAGCTCGAGCAGCGCCGCATTGTGATTTGCCCCGATGCCGCCCACGGAACCAACCCCGCCACCGCAGCAATGGCAGGTTTTGAGGTGGTGGAAATCCCAGGCAATGCTCGCGGCGAAGTGGATTTCGAGGCGCTCGAGGCGGCCCTTTCTCCGCATGTTGCCGCAATTATGCTGACCAACCCCAACACCTTGGGCATTTTTGAAACCCGCATTCTGGACATCTCGAGCAAGGCCAAAGCGCTGGATATTCAGCTCTATTACGATGGAGCCAACACCAATGCCATCGTGGGCCGCGCCCGTCCTGGCGACATGGGGTTTGATGTGATCCACCTGAACCTGCACAAAACCTTTACCGTGCCACACGGCGGCGGCGGCCCTGGAACTGGCCCCGTGGGGGTTAAGGCCCACCTCGAGCCTTTTCTACCTGGGCCGATTGTGATCAAAAACCTCGAGGGCAGCGCTTTGGCCTATGGCCTCGAGCATGACCGCCCGCTTAGCATTGGTCGGGTGCGCTCTTTTTATGGCAACTTTGGCAATCTGGTACGGGCTTACGCCTATATCCGCTCGCTGGGGGCCGAAGGGCTAAAAGATGTTTCGAGCATGGCGGTTTTGAATGCCAACTATTTGCGGATCAAATTGTCCGAGCAAGGCTTTGCCACCGCCTACCCCCGCATCAATATGCACGAATTTGTGGCGACCCCACCCAAAGGGCTTAAAACCCTAGACTTTGCCAAAGCCCTACTGGACTACGGGGTTCATCCCATGACCACTTATTTCCCACTGGTGGTCAGCGAAGCCATGATGGTGGAACCCACCGAAACCGAATCCCTCGAGACTTTAGACAACTACGCCCAAATCATGGGTGAAATCTTACGCAAAGCCCAAGCTAACCCCGCATGGCTCGAGAGCGCCCCCTACACCACCCCCGTGCGCCGCTTGGATGAAACCCTAGCAGCCAAAAAACCCGTGCTGACCTATCAAAAAATGCTTGCCACCAAATAACCTTTTGGTTTAACCCACCCCTCGAGGGGTGGGTTGTCCATGATCCGTTGTCCGTTTTGAGTCATTTGTTGGGTGTTGCCTGTAATCAAAGAAGAAATTTGGGCAAGATGTTTAGCATTTTTCCAACACTTTGCCTTGCCAACCAATAGTCCACAACTTCAGCACAATAAATCCACACAATGAACCCCATTAGATGATAAAAAAGGTACTTTATCGAGCGAAATAAATCGTATACGAAAATCGTATATTATAAGTTGGAAGCTGTTTCAGTGAACTGGGTTCACTTATTAGTGGTTTAAATTTAAGAAGTAGAACACAACTCACTAAACCATAACCTGTCATACTAGCGTCATGGCTGATTTGGGAAATGCTTCAGAAATGATTTACCAAGACATGATCTACCGTGTGTCGGACGATCAGTGGGATACCTTGTTGCTGGCGGTTCCCAAGTTGAACGTTCGGGAGCGCCGCGCATTCGAGGCGGTGTTGTATGTGCTGCGTACCGCCACCCCTTGGGCCGATCTTCCCGAAGATTTGAACGTTTCGGGGCGCACTGCATGGAACAAACACCAGTTTTGGAGCAAAGAAGGACTTTGGGAATTCATGCTCGAGCTATTTTTAGCCACCCTCGAGCCACCTGTGCGCCACCGCCTCGAGCGCGATATGGCACGAGCAGAACTGGTCTCCTCGCGCAGTCACGGAAGGCAAAAACGCTCGAGGGTGTTGGAATCTCTCTCGAGCGATTCGGTTTCGATCCCTGTAGATGCGCTGATTTAAGGACACGCTGATTTAAGTCTTGCTCGGGTATCTAAAATTTTCCTTAAACTGACTGGGCGCTTGCTCATCCCCCGAGCCGTAAATGGGTTTGCCCTCGAGTTCAACCCAAGCGTGGCCCAATAGTGCGGTTCCTTGGCGGCGGATTCCACTGACGAAGTGGGGTTTATGGCCCTCGAGCTGCAAGGCGCGGTACACTGACAGAGCGCGAGGCACACAGGAATCTTTTTGCCAACCCAACAGCATCAACATCCGCCGACATCCTCTAAAGATCGATTGTGCTTTGGCCGTCGAAGTATCTCCCTGTGCTCGAGGGCGATTCTCGAGACTTTGAATCAACTGATGCATATTGGGTTGATGACGCAAGGCATAACACACCTGCAAGACATTGACCATTTGCCCCCAAGTTTCACGAATATGGGCAGGGCCACTAAAGTAGAGGTAATCCCATCTGGAAGATCCAAAATCGGGCCAAGTTTGCAGATCTTTGAGCCAGCGTTGCCACCTTGAAGGTTGCTGAAGATTGCAAATCTCTCGCCAAGGATCAAAATCTTTTAAAACCACTTCAATAGTGCGTAAACACCCCAATTCTTTGGCCCTTTGCAAAACCATCTGCCTCGAGAATTGGTGGGTGTTGATCAGCACTCGAGCGTCCAAAATATCCATCAACTTGCGTCCCCACTCGTCCCCCCTGGCCCGATCGATCCAAGCCGAAATCAAGGCATCTATGGGGGCCAACAGCCAAATGGTCATTCCTTCCCAATCCTGTAGTCGCAAACCTTTGGCTATTTGCTGATCAAAGGTTTGAATTGCCGCCAAGGGTCGTCCAATCACCAAGCGGCGGTGAATCTCCAGAGTGATCAATTGGTTGGGCGATATCAACGAAGAAAATTGATGAATATACTGCTCGGAAAAGCGGTCCATCTGCCACTCGAGCGACCAGCCCAAATCTTGGGCCATCTGGGTGGCAAGCGCAGCTTGATCTTCAGGAAACCAAACATCCACATCACCATAAAATCGATCTGCCGCTCGAGCATATTCAAACTCTGCCAAGGCAAAACCTTTCCGCATCACTGGGCGCAACCCCATCTCGAGCCAGGCTTTCATCAGCGGCACCAGTTGATGTTTGACCAAAGCATGTCGGGCTTGAGCCTGCACATGGGCCGCACGGAACTTTTGGGCCTGCTCGAGCATCTGATGTTGGGTATACAGGCTGTAGGCATACGGGGCCAAATGCAATTCATGCAAGCTGGCTTCGGGCAGCTCTAGGGGATCGCCCAACAAAAAACGCTCGAGGGGAAAAAGGGATGACATATCGTATGCTATGATGCCCTAGCTCGAGATTGGGGGTTGGAAAATGGCTACAATAGCAAGCCCATATCAAACCCGCAGCAGCCAAATGTTACATATGGATGAAGAAAGTTGAATAATTCACACACCAAATTCACCTTCCAAAAATGCGACAATGTATCTCGAATCACCTTAGAAATGTATGGGGTGCATCATAATTTGAGTGTACGGGTATTCTCAAAACCTGTTCATCCTCCTATTATTTTAAAACCATCATAGGGTTTGTTCCTAACTAAAGTCTAAATATTCCCCTCGAGAACGTAAGAAATAAGGAGTGTAGCATGAAGAAACTGCTTGGAATTGCCCCCCTGCTCAGCATTGCGCTCATCGCCTGCGGACAAACACAAAATACCCCGATCAATACCGCCCCTAGCGTTCCCGCCCCTATAGGTTCAAATGCAGATTCAAGTGGTCGTACCGTAGTAGGGCTTTTAGAGGTTTCTACGATCATCGACGCGAATGGTGAAGTTTCAACCAAAGCCCGCATGATGCCGCGCTTTCAAAGTAGTGCAATTGCAACTTTGCCAGTGACTAAACCACCTACTCCTACACCACCCGTTCCTAGTGGCACAGGAACTCCCATCGATACCGATACCGGTGGAACCGGAGCAATTACTTTCCTCAAACGCAATAGTGCTGTTCTCGATAATCAAGTTGATAAACAGCGCTATGTGTCGTCCATCTATGAGTTGACCAACAATACCACCAAAGACTTTAAAAATTTGACCTTTTATAGCATTGGATCAACGATTGCTTCAGCGAAGACAGGCGGTATTCCCACTATTGGAGAAACACCTCACAACGATGTCCGAAACGGTGCATTTGACCCTATTGCATTACCTACATATCAATCAGAAGAATTTGTTACAGTGCTAATGCGTCCTGCACATACTCCATTTCGGACAGGTTACACGTACCCACTACCCCTTAATACACCCAATACGGGTCTTACCGTAGATCCCTATTTTAGCGATATGCAACTTTTCACCGAAGCTGAAGCTGCTGCAGTTGCTATTGATGCTCGAGCAGCAGGAATCCTCAACAATGGAGATGGCATAACCACTCCTAAAGAGTTTGTTTTGCCCATAGGTTTTGTGGCAAAAAGTATTTACCAAGGTCGCCGAATCTCCAAGCTGGGATGTGATACCACCGCTAATCCTTACTGCACCAATAAAGGTTTGATGGCATTCACGTACAAAATCGCTCGAGACTATACAGGGAACCCAGATAGTTTTACTTCAACAAGTTGGCCCAAAATCAGACCTCAGTTTTATCTGACTTACTATGTCATTGTGGATGAGCCTAAAACTAGAATTAGTCAAAGCCCTGACGAAATCCAAGGCTCCACAATAGACCCCGGCAATATCTATAGTCGAATTAATTTGCTGAGATCTTTTGGTCAAAATATCGATGAAATTGCCGTTCTACCTGGAACTTTATTCGCAAACTATCCAGGTAGTGGATTGACAGTAATTAACACCTGTGGGCGTTATAATGGTGTAACTTCCGTATCTGTTAAAGCTAGGTACATCTTGTCTGGGAATAGTACACCACCCACAGGATCGTGCTAGCCTGATTGTTGAATCAGGGATATTTTTAAACAACCCCTGATTCAGCAATTCAGTCTATCTATCAACCCAATGAGGTACATCATGAACGAAAGTAAAAAAGAGATCAGCGTATCAATGAAACCCAACCCTAAGCGTCCCTATAACCCACCCG
>JANYFS010000527.1 GCA_025359705.1 Deinococcales bacterium
AGCTCGGATGGTATATGCATCGTCACTGCTAGTGGGGACAAGACTGCCAAAGTGTGGGAGACCTCAAGTGGAGAGTTGCTTGCTACTCTCGAGGGCCATACCAATCCAGTGATGTCCGCCATGTTTAGTGCAGACGGCAGCCGCATCGCCACTGCTAGTGGGGACAAGACTGCTAAAGTGTGGGGCACCTCGACTGGAGAGTTGCTTGTTACTCTCGAGGGCCACCCAGCTCCTGTACTCTCGGCTAAGTTCAACCCAAATGGAACCCGCATCGTCACTGCTAGTCGGGACAAGACTGCTAAAGTGTGGAGCACCTCGACTGGAGAGTTGCTTGCTACTCTCGAGGGCCACACGGATTATGTCCTTTCTGCTGAGTTCAGTTCGGATGGCAGCCGCATCGTTACTTCCAGTGAGGACAAAACCGCCAAAGTATGGGATGCTTCGAGCCTGTAAGCCTGTCTCACCATCATGTCTCGCCGTACCCAAGGGTAGGGGTACTCCAATGCAGGGTTGCTCAAGGCATTTGTCCAACTTGGGATGATTATCCTAAAATTGCTTTTTCCTGCTTTAGGACAACAGTTCAAAGAGCCTCGAGTTAGCGCCCCCTCGAGTCATTTCTTGGGGCTTCTTTTTTGCTTCTCGAGCGTAATGCTTTTCCTTGCCTTCGAGCATAGCTTTCCCCGCTCTCAAGTTGGCAATATTTTCCCCGCCTTTAGCCTCCGCCACTGCTCGAACGGGTGCAAGCTGCGTGTGCTGTGGCTCGAGGTGTTGGATTGGGTTGCTGGCTCGAGGGGTTTTGGTTTGATTTGCCCTCGAGTGGGCATGGGTTCCCTGTTTCAGCCTTTAGTTTGCCCTTCCAAATACGCTCTCAAAGCCAAATTGACCACTTGGTAATCCTTCAACTTGCTCGAGACAGCGAATATTTTGAGTTGCATGATCAAGTCTGACTCGAGATAGGTAGAGTATTTTTCCAGTTGTACCACGGGTTCAACGGGTTCTTCGATACTTGCAGGTTTACCTGTTTGCGGGTTTACCTGTTTGCTTTCTATTGTCTCTAGGGCGCTTTCTTTGGTGGATACAGATGGCACGGTTTCCCCCTCGAGTGTGGCAACTTCTTGCAGGTTTACGGGTTTATCTGTTTGCAGGTTTACAGGTGCATCATTGAGTTTTGAAACGATCTTGCCAAATCGACCCGTCATGCCAGAATCTCCCGTACCACCAAGTCATAATCCATATGTGCAAGTTTTGCTCGGCTATCCCCTTTGACTTCATTTACCGCAGTTCCATTTAAAGCTGCTTTGGAAAATGCCGCCGCTCGGCGAATGCTCTGGGCAAACATAGGGATACCCGAGTCTTGCAGGGCCATGCGTGCTTCATGACCGTCGGTGCTGGGCGCAGGGGGTACGTCGGTTAAAAGTACCTTGAAGTTGGTTGCGTGTGCCTCTTGTAAAGGTTGCAGCGTTTGGATCAACACCCGCAGGCTTAAGGGGTCGGGCTTGCTGGGGATAATCAATAGGTCAAAAGACTGAGCCAGAACAACCAGGTCTTTAACGGCCTCCCCCGCTTTAGTATCCAAGACCATGAAGGTGTATTCAAACTGCTCGAGCTGGTCAAACGCCTCGAGGGAAAAGGCATCAAACCCCATGCCTGCTCCTGCCTGCACCCAATCGAGGGCTGAATGATTGGGATCAGCGTCTACCAAGACACAGCTCCCTCGAGCGTTCAAGAGGGTTGCCAAACTGACTGCACTGGTCGTTTTGCCCACCCCACCTTTTTCATTAACAATCGCAATTTTATACATGCTTACCAGTATACCTTCTAACGGGTTTACATGCAAACATTTTTACCTGTAAATAGGTATAAAAATACCCACTTACAGGTAAGCCCGCAAACAGGTATTTAATCCAAAGAATTATTTTTAGCGTTCTGAACGTTCTTTGTGCTATTCCCCTCGAGTGAGTCTGTTCACGAGGTATCCTCGAGTTTGCCCGTAAACAGGTTTTCATGTATACGGGCAAAATGGCTAACGGGTTTAACTGCTTACAGTTTTACTCGTATACATGTTTACATACAAACAGGTTTTTCTTTTTAGATACGAAAACCAAAATGGGGTAGGTTTGAGCGAAATCCTCTAAAAACCCGACCTCACAGAATCCCCTACAACACCCCTCGAGCGCCCCCTCCCCAGCAAACCCCTCCCCAGCAAACCCCTCCCCAGCATCCCAACACCCCTCGAGCGCCCCCACAGCCCACCCCACTACACTACCCTTATGATAATCGTTCTTATCATAAGGGTAGTGTGGATGGAATAAATTGTGAGAGGTTTTAAAGGGGTTGAAATATTGGTGTGGGGTTTGTGTGGGAGAAGGTCGCTCGAGGGGTGTTAGCGG
>JANYFS010000540.1 GCA_025359705.1 Deinococcales bacterium
CACTTTTAAGTTTGTATTTTTTACTTTTGAAGCGAAACTGTGCAGTATCAGACTTACCATTGGCAACGTAGCTAATCGTCAGCTTTACTTTGCTGTCACAACTATACTTAATTTTGGTGGTGACACTGCTGGCATGTGCCATACTCAAAGTTGCGACCACACCTAACATCCAGACGAATTTTTTCATAAATCCCCCCAATTTACCGCTCGAGAGATAAATCGATCCACTCAATCCTTATCAATCCTTATCAATCCTTAAGGCTCGAAGCTATCTTGAAAAGCGTAGCGGTCTCCACGCACCCAGTAATTGATATAGGAAACCCGTTTGATTCCGCTGTAGGTGGTGCGCCGAATTAAGAAAGCGGCAGTTCCCAGTGGAACCCGCAAGAAATCGGCTTCTTCTTGGCGCAAATTAACGGCCTCGAGCGACTGTTCAACCCGTGTCAGGTTGATGCCGAGCTTTTCCACCATCACTTCGTGAATGGATTCGGCAGCCAAATTATGCTCGAGCAAATCGGGAACCAGTTCATGCATAATGTAGCGCTTCTCGATGACCAAGGGTTCGTCGGCGGCGCTGCGGATGCGGTGAACGAATAGCACGGGGTCGCCGACTTGGGCTTGCAGCACAATGGCAATTTCGGGGGTGGCTTCCACCACTCGAGCCTGTAAAACCCTGGTTTGGGTCTCGGTGCCTCTGGCCCATTCACGGAAGGGTCGCACCCGAAATACCCCTTGCCGAAAACGCTTGCCAGTAGGGAAGGTTCCTGCGCCTTGGATGCGGTAGACATAGCCTTCCCGCTCGAGTTCGTCGATGGCGCGGCGAGCGGTCATCCTCGAGACTTCAAATTCTTTGGCGAGTTGTGGCTCGCTGGGAAGAGGCAAGCCTTCGGGATAGTAGCTGGAAAGCAAACGCTCTTTTAGTGTTGCTTTAATAAGCGGATATTTTGCCATAGAACCTCCAAACGCCGAGGATTTCCCTCGAGCTGACCCTAAAGAATGCAGCAAGCGTAGTTGTCTAGATTTGTACCAGAAAAACATCCTCAATGCCAACTTTGGTACGTCTTGGGTCGGCTCTGAACCCGTACTGGCCCACGCTGGCTCGAGGGGTCTTGAGTGTGTATTGAGTTTTGTGCTTTCGAGTCAAGACCAAAAAGCGGCCTTGTATTCCTAAATCTTAAATGATGGGGTGTATGACCGTCAAATTGATTCGGTTTTTAGAAGTTTGAATAGCATATTAAAAGTGTAACCAGGCGAGGTACGGATTTTTCGGTAGATCGCTTGGTGCTCTTTGCTCTTTGCATAACCGCACATGAATTATTTTGCAACTGGTATCTTGCAATCCATAACCCCATCTGCCTTGTAACGAGACAACTTACACCCCTTGGCTCGAGAGGTAGGCTAAAATGGGCAAAGTATGCTGCCTTACGCTGATCGACTGACTGACCTTCCCGATCCTTACGACCTCGAAAATGATAAGCCCAGAGAGGAATGTGGCGTTTTTGGAATTTTTAGCCCCCAACCGCAAAATCTAGCGTGGTTGACCTATCTGGGAATTTTTTCATTGCAACACCGAGGCCAAGAGGCAGCGGGGATGTGTGTCGCCAACGAAGATCAGTTTTTGGTGGAAAAAGATTTAGGCCTCGTGACCCAAGTATTCGATGCCGAGCGCCTGAAAGCCATGGATATTGAGGGAGCCAAAATCGCCATTGGGCATACCCGCTACTCCACCACGGGGGCAAACCTGCGGTTCAATTCGCAACCGATGAATGTGCGCTCCAACAAAGGGATTTTGGGCTTAGCTCACAACGGAAACTTTGTCAATGCCAAAGAAATTCGCGCCCTGATGCTCGAGGAAGGCACCATTTTCAACACCACCAACGACACCGAAGTGATGCTCAACCGCATTGCACGGTATTCCAAACTGAATTTGGTGGACGCTACCGCCCAAGTGATGAAGGAAATGCGCGGTGGCTTTGCGGTAGTGATTATGAACAAGCACATGCTGCTGGGTTTGCGTGATTCCAACGGGGTTCGCCCATTGTGTATTGGGCAGCGGGAAGATGGTGCGTGGGTCTTTGCCTCCGAATCGGTGGCCTTGGCTGCGGTAGAAGCTACCTTCATCCGCGATGTTTTGCCAGGCGAATTGGTCTGGGCCGATGACACAGGCTTGCACAGCCTGCAAGTGCTGCATGGTCAGCCTACCCCCTGCGCCTTCGAGTGGATCTATTTTGCCCGTCCAGACGGTCATATCGACGGCTACGACATCAACGACAGCCGTATTCGCATGGGCGAACTGCTGGCCCTCGAGCATCCAGTAGAGGCCGACATTGTGGTTCCTGTTCCCGACAGTGGGATTACGGCGGCAATTGGTTACGCACGAGCTTCGGGCATTCAATATGCCTATGGCCTGCACAAAAACCCTTACGCAGGGCGCAGTTTTATTGCTCCCAACCAAAAGGCCAGAGAGCTGAAGGTCAAGACCAAATTGTCTCCCACCAGTGCGGTCAAGGGCAAGCGGGTGATTTTGGTGGACGACTCGATTGTGCGCGGAACCACCTCGGGCCTGATTGTAAAATTGCTTAAAGAAGCGGGGGCCACCGAGGTGCATTTTCGGGTATCCAGCCCACCGATCACCAACCCTTGTTTTTACGGCATCGACACCGCCGCTCGCAAAGAACTGGTCGCCAGCCACACCAGTATCGAGGGGATTCGGGAATTGATTGGAGCGGATTCTTTGGCTTTTATCTCCGAAGCCAACTTGAAAAAAGCAGTGGGCAGCCCTGGCCTGTGCATGGCCTGCTTCAACGGGCAGTACCCCGCAGGCGTTCCCCTCGGGGCGGATGCTAGTAAACACGCCCTCGAGGTTTAACAGTCATTTTCCGTTTTGGGTATTGTTATAAATATCGTGTTTCAGACGATTAAAAATGCGATCATCTCACAGAATTTAATTTGGAGTCTCGAGCGTGAATTGGCTGGCGCATCTGTTGCTTTCGCATTCCCAAAACCCATCTCAAAACCCATCCCAAGATCCGCACCTCAGTTTGCTCGAGTTTGAATGGGGCAACCTGTTGGCGGATGCGGTCAAAGGGCAGGCTAGAATGCAAATGAGCCAAGCCTTTTTGCGTGGGGCCAAATGTCATTTTGCGGTAGACCGTTTCACCGACGAACACCCCACCGCAGGCCGCTCGAGGGCTAGGCTTTACCCACATTTTGGCAAACTTTCGGGG
>JANYFS010000561.1 GCA_025359705.1 Deinococcales bacterium
TATCTGGGAGGAACTTAGGGAAAGAAGCCAAGTAGGGGAGGATTTTAAACCTTCCCAGTACACAAAAGCCAAAGTGAATAGATGTGTGCTTCAGATATTTTATGGTGTTTTATAGTGTTTTGTTGATATGGGAACGGTACCGTAATTCGTTTATTTAGCGCAACAAAAAAGCATCCCTCGAGCTTGAAAAGAGGGATGCTTTTTTGTTTGTAAACCCAATCCAACGATGCTCGAGGGGAACAATTTATTTCAAAAATCCATCGGCTGCCAAAAACAAAATAATTGAACCCACGATAATGCGGTAAATTGCAAAGTTTTTAAAATTATTGTGAGACACGAATTTTAGTAACCAGTTCACTGTGGCGAAAGCGGTGAAAAAAGAGACTATCAAACCAATCGTTAAATTCAAGCCGCCAAATACACTGACTTCATGCCAATTTTTGGCGAGTTTATAAAGACCTGCCCCAATTAGGGTGGGCATTCCCAAATAAAATGAAAACTGAGCGGCGGTTTTGCGGTCTAGGCCCATATACATGCCGCCAAAAATACTGGTGGCAGAGCGAGACATCCCAGGAATAAAGGCCAAACATTGAATGAGTCCAATATAGAAAGCATTGATCGGTTTAATCCGCTCGAGCTTGTGGACTTTGTTCTTGCCATCACTGGGCAAAGATTCGATAATGTACATGGCAATTCCCCCCAAAATCATGGCAAAAGCCACCACTGTGGGGTTGAACAAATGTTCGGTGATCCATTTATTAAACAGCAGGCCCAAAACCGCAGCGGGCAAAAAACCGACCAGCACACTGAGAAATAGGCGCTGGGTATCCTTATCGGTGGGTACTTCACGGACTTGGCGGGTCAGGTCTTTGCGGTAGTACCAGACCACCGCGAGAATTGCGCCCGTTTGAATCACGATTTCAAAGGTGGCGGTAGGGTCGTCAAAACCTAAGATTTTTTGGGCCACAATCAGATGGCCCGTACTGGAAATCGGTAAAAACTCGGTCAGTCCTTCGACAATTCCGAGTAGAGCGGCATCAAGAGGGGAAGCAGACATAATGCCGAACAGTCTACCTTATCCCTATAAAAATTAAACACACATGAGAAGACCAATGCAGAGATGAAGGTTTATTTTTGGCAATTCATAAGATTTTATTAAGATTCAGTGAAGATTTCGAGCCTAGCCCTCGAGCCTTACAAACGGGTCAGGTTGGCAAATTTGGTCAGCAACGTTCGGTTCCCCACCGAATCAAAGGCTACAATCAGTTGCTGTTTGTCGGCAAAGCCCGAAACTGCCAGCACCGTGCCTGCGCCAAATTTGGGGTGGCTGACTTTTTCTCCGCCTTTAAACTCCGACTCGAGCGGAATTTTTTCTTTCTGGTTGCTGTTCTGGTTTGGCACAGGGGCAGGCGCGGTAGGGCGGTAGTCGCGGTGGGTTCCCCTCGAGCTTTTGGTCAGGGCTTCGCCATAGGCATTGACTTGGGTGTAGCTATCGCCCAGTTCGCTCAAAAAACGCGAATCTTCGCTCGAGCGGGTTTTGCCGTACTCCATGCGGTTTTCGGCGGCGGTGAGAGTCAGCTTTTCCATCGCCCGTGTGATGCCCACATAAAAAAGCCTGCGCTCCTCCTCGAGTCCGCCTTGTTCGGCAAGGCTGTTGCGGCTGGGCAGCAAGCCTTCTTCTACGCCCACCACATAAACTTCGGGGAATTCCAGACCTTTAGCGTTGTGCAGGGTCATCAGTACCACAGCTTCTTCAGGAACGCCACCATTTTCCCGCTTGGTACGGGCATCGTCCACGCTCGAGAGCAGGGAGGCTTCGTCCAAAAAGTCCAAAATACCCGCGCCTTCGTTTTCTTTGGACCACTCGGTCAGGGCCACCAAAAGCTCGTCCAAGTTCTCCAGGCGCTGCTTGCCTTCGGTTCCTTCAGCTTGCAGCATAGCAATGTAGCCGCTCGAGTCCAAAATCAGCTTGACCACATGCTGCGGGTCGTAGAGTTCGCAGGCTTCGGCGTAGTTGGCAATTAAATCGTAGAACTCCCTTGCCTTAGCCGCGCCCCGCTCGAGGATACTTTCGGACTGAGCAAAGGCGGTCAGCAGGGGTTGTTTATTGGCCTTGGCCCACTCGGACAGTTTTTGAAGGGCGCTGTCGCCAATTCCCCGTCGGGGCCGCCCCACAATGCGTTTGAGCGCCACTTCGTCTCGAGGGTTGAGGGCCAAGCGCACATAGGCCAGCATGTCTTTGATCTCGCGGCGGTCATAAAAGCCCACTCCACCGATGATTTTGGCGGCGATGTTGTTGCGGCGCAGCACCTCTTCCAGCACTCGAGACTGGGCGTTGGTGCGGTACAAAATGGCGATCTGCTCGAGCTTGCGGCCTTTGTGGTGTGCGGCGGTGATGCTTTGGGCAATGTAATCGGCCTCGCCACGGTGGTCAAAAGCGCGGTAAAAAGCCACATCCTCGCCCTCGGCTTTAACGGGGCGCAAAATCTTCTCGAGGCGTTCGGTATTGTGTTCGATCAATAGATTGGCGGCCCGCAGGACTTTGGCGGAGCTACGGTAATTATGCTCGAGCTTGTATATTTGTGCGCCTTGGTAATCTTTCTGGAAATCCAAAATATTGCGGATATCCGCGCCTCTAAATCGGTAAATCGACTGGTCCGGGTCCCCTATGCACACGATATTTTTTTCACTCGAGGCCAAGAGTTTTGCAAATTCATACTGGGCGGTGTTGGTATCTTGGTACTCGTCGATTTGAATAAAGCGGGTACGGCGTTGAATCCGCTCGAGGGCTTCGGGATCTTCCCTGAACAAACGCACGGTTTCGGAAAGCAAGTCGGAAAAGTCGATGGCATTGGCAGAGCGCAAGCGGGCCTGATAGCGGCGGTATCCCTCCACCACCGAGGCTTTGGGCAAACCCGCAATGCGGGCCTCGCCTTGGGTATTGACCTCTTCTGGCCCCCATAGGTTGCTTTTGGCGCGGTCTATCGCGGCCCGCAAGTAACGCGGGTTGGCATCTTGGGGCAAGCCTGGCAGGTTTTGCATGATCTCTTTGAGCAAATCGAGTTGGTCGTCGTCGTCATAGATTAGAAAGCCTTTTTGCAGGCCAATCCGCTCGCCGTAGGCCCGCAAAATCCGCACCCCCGCCGAGTGAAAGGTACTCATCCATAGGTCACTGGCCCCCGTGACCAAATGGCTCGCCCGTTCGCGCATTTCGGCAGCGGCTTTGTTGGTAAAGGTCACTGCCAAAATTTCGTTGGGATGGACTCCGTGTTCAGCAATCAGTAGGGCAATACGGTAAATCAGGGTCTTGGTTTTGCCCGCCCCCGCCCCCGCCAAAACCAAGGCTGGCCCTGTAACATGCTGGGCCGCAGCCGCTTGATTGGGGTTTAGACCCTCGAGTAAATGTGTGCGTGAATCGGAACTCATGGGCAACAGTTTACTCGTTTGGCTTGCTTGGGTGTTGACAGATTCGCTCGAGTAATTTTAGTTTGAACGTAATCATCCCCTCAATCATTTTCCCCGTTATTTTCCCCGTTATTTTCCCCGTTAATTCCTGACAGCACATTCTCAGATTATTTCTCTCGATTATTCCGCTTCTTGAGCCATCCCCCCATTGGGGGTGAAATTTCTCACACTCGAGCCAAGAGGCAGTACAAAACAAAGCAAAAACTCCCTTGAGTTAGCGACAATACCAATTTGGCTAAGCTGGCCTTCAATTTTTTGGTAGTGCTTCAATATTTTAGCCGTGTTGCAAAAGGGATCCATGGCAATTAAAGTGATATGAAGAGATTTGAGAAGATACTAAGGAATGTTAAGAAGTGTTGGGTTAAGCCCTAAACCCTAACTTGAACCTACGTGATCTGTAAATACGCCAATTCGTACAACGTTCTTACCTTAAACAAGGACAATACCAATATGACACCAATCTCTACTCCTTTAGACTCCACATTGTTGGACTCCGAAGAATATCATTCAGCAAAATATCATTCTAAACTTTTCACTTCCCCATCCGCCACCTCATCGATCTCACCCATCTTGCAAACTCTGGAAACTGAGCAATTGGTTTCTGAGCAAAACACGGCTGAGCATTTTGTATATGCAGGTGTTCAGCATTCAGATTTGCAACATGCTACACCACAGTTTACGAACCTCGAGCCTACCGCTATACCCAGCAGCCCAGCTCAACCTAACCTCAACCAAATCAACCCAACTCTGTGGCTCCCATCGATACACCCTAGGTGTGCGGGTAGCGAATTGCATACCTGGTCGGCATTTCCATTACCCCTGCTCGAACGGGATGCCGAAATTGTGGTGTATTTGCCCGCCGATTATCACAGTAGCCACAGGCGTTACTCGGTTCTTTATATCCAGGACGGTAAAAATATTTTTTCGAGCAGTCAACCCTATGTACATTCTTGGAATGCTGATCAGATAGCGGATATCTACAGCCCTTATCAGCTTCCGATTATAGTTGCCATTTCCAATGCGGGCGATCACCGCTCCCGTAGCCTAGAATATTGCCCCTTCGATGATGCCATTTTGGGCAATAGTCGCAGCCAGCTCTATCTGGAATCGATCTTAAACACCATAAAACCCCATATCGATGCTCAGTTTCGCACCTATACCGATGCGGCGCACACGGGGATTTTGGGTGCAGGATTGGGTGGTTTATTTAGTCTGTATGTGGGCCTAAATTTCCCCGAACATTTTGGATTTGCGGCAGCGGTCAGCCCCGATTTGTGGAGATGGGCCTTGAGCTTGCGAGCCAAGTTATTGAAGCAGCGCCCCCACCTAAAGCAACACTTTTATATGGACATCGGCACAGCCGAGCAAGACAGCATGACCAGTACCGCCGAGCGGCTCAAAATTAGCCGTACTTTTCACCGTTTTTTGATGCGCCGTGGTTACGCAGTGGATTATCAAGAAATTGATCAAGGAATTCATAACGAAGTGAGTTGGCGCTTGCGTTTGCCTAAAATTTTGCTGCTGTTTCATCAGTTTTCGCACCAGTTTTCCCACGCCCTCGAGCGGGAAAGTGCGGGAATTGGGTAACGCCATACTATACTGCTTGAGCCTGAACTTTGTCCCTGATCTCCAAACCCCAAAAGACACCTGAGAATGCAAAACCTTAGAATGCGAACATGATTCGTGCCATGCCCTTTTCAGCTCCAGTCAATCTCAATAAAAATGCCAATAAAAAAAAGGGAGTTGCTACCCCTTCGCCATTCCAGCATGAAATAGATCCCAAACTCGAGTGGCATGACCAAAACCATCATATTTGGTTGGATGTTTGTACCCCCACACTGCAAGAAATTGCTTTGGTGCGCTCGAGCTTTGAGATCAATACTTTGGCCCTCGAGGATGCGCTGGAGGTGGGCCACTGGAGCCGTTTTGAGGCGTATCCGCAGCACATTACCCTGATTTTGCGAACCCTAGCCGAACCTAAAGCCTGCTCGGATCGCACCGAGCGCGTTTCCTACTTTTGGTATCCGCATCAGCGGGCGCTTGTGACCATTCACCTCGAGCCAGTGGATTATTTGTCACACATCTGGCGGGAAACCCTCGAGCAAACTTCGCGCACCCCAGACCGCATCATGGCGGCCTTGCTCACCAGCGGTGCGGAGACCTTTTTCGACTACACCGATGCGCTTAGCCAAGTGATGGACGACCTCGAGGAAACCGTTTTTGTGCAGCGCTCGCAAACCGAATTCACGCGAGAGATCTTTGGGATCAAGCACCAAATTATGGAAGTTCGCCGCTTGGTTTCAGGCGCACGCGAAAGTGTGGCTTCCCTCTCGAGGCACGCTCAAAACAGCGAAATGTCGATCTATTTTCGGGATTCGGTGGACAGCCTCAGCCGCGTCTACGACAACCTAGACAGCGCAAGGGAAGTGTTATCCAGCATTTTGGACGTGCATCTCACCGTGCAATCCAACCGCATGAACGAAGTGATGAAAACCCTGACCATCGTTTCCACTATTTTCTTGCCGCTCACTTTTTTGGCGGGCGTTTGGGGTATGAATTTCAAAACCATGCCCGAACTCGAGTGGCCTCACGGTTACACCTTGGCGCTGCTCACGATGGCGGCGGTAGGCGTGGGTTTTGCGGTTTATTTTAGAAAACGGGGTTGGTGGTGAAAAGACTTAAGCAAACCAGTTCTCGAGTTTTAACCCTGCCACCCGCTGAAATTCTTTGATGTTGTTGGTCACAAGAACCGCACCCTGCTCGAGGGCATGGGCCGCAATTAAGCAGTCATAAGCCCCAATCGGTGTACCCGCTTTTTCCAAAGTCGCTCGAATGTTTGCGGTTTGGGCAGCGGAAGCCTGTGAAAAGGGTTCGATTTCAAAACTCGATAAAAATGCCTCGAGTGCCATTTGATTTTTTGCTTTTGCTATGCTTTTTTCAATGCCATAGTGCAATTCAAAAACCACCACACTCGAGAGGGCGATTCTATGATCTTGATGTTGGTTAAAAATCTCTTTCACTTTTGCTGGGCGATCGTTTATTAAATAGATACAGATATTGGTATCCAGCATAAAATCTATTTCCATACCTTTCCCCACTCGCGTTCTTGGGCTGGGGGTTGATTGCGTTCAATCTCGCCTTCAAACATCTCGAGGGCTACCAGCAAATTTGCCCATCTCTTTTTCTTGGGGGTTAAAACCACGCTGTCACCCACTTTTTCAATCAATACTTCGGTTCCTTCAAAGCGAAATTTTTTAGGTAGGCGAACGGCTTGGCTGCGTCCAGTTTTGAAGAGTTTGGCAGTGGTTGGCATGGTTTATCCCCCTCGAGCGAAATGGTAAAATGGTATGTATCATCAGTATATACCATTTTATCCCCAAACTCCTGTAGGCTAGGGGCGTGTGGAATTCACTCTCTTTTGTTTTGGCACGGGCGCACCTGCGAAAGCGGCGGACGCAAAATATCGTAACCGTGCTGGGGGTTGCCATTGGGGTGATGGTTTTGACCACGGCGCTCTCCTTGTTTAACGGTTTTACGGCGGCGCTCATTCAGGCCACCCTCAAGGCCACCCCGCATGTTTCTTTGCAACTGTATGATCAAAAACCCCTTTCCGCCCTCGAGAAAGCCCTCTCGAGTGATCCCGACATTGCGGCGTGGTCGCCTGTGCTGGGTGATACCGGCTTGCTGTTTCGCCGCGCCGAGGCGGGCCGTAAAGCCGAAGGAAACTTGGCTCGAATGTTTGGTTCGGGGCCAAAAGAGGCCGAGGTGCTGAATTTATCGGCTCTCGAGCGGGAACAACTGAGCAAGCTTAAAGAAGGTGAAGTGTTGCTGGGCCGCATTTTGGCGGACAGTATTTCCGCCTTCAAAGGCGACACTGTTTTTTTACTCAACCTC
>JANYFS010000568.1 GCA_025359705.1 Deinococcales bacterium
CTGTGAAAGCAAATCGGCAATGGGCGCGGCGCTGTCCACCACATCCGCCGTAACATTGGCGATGATTGGGAATTGGGGATTGGAAAACGAAACCCTCTCGAGGGCCACCGTCAGTTTCGCTCGAGCGGGTTGCATCAGGGAGCAGTGGAACGGTGCGCTGACTTTGAGTGGAATCACTTTGCAGCCCAGAGCTTTAAGCGCAGCTCCAGCCGCTACCACCGCCTCTTTTTCACCACTGATCACGGTTTGGGTGGGGGCGTTGAAATTGGCGGCCTCGACCACTCCAAAATTCCCCCCCTCGAGGGTGTCCACCACCACTTTGGAATCTCCCATAATCGCCGCCATTGCACCCACACCTGGGGCCACGGCTTCTTGCATGAAGGTTCCGCGTTGGTGTACCAAAGAAATCGCGGTTGCCAGCTCGAGGGAACCCGCCGCCACATGTGCCGAAAACTCGCCCAAACTGTGGCCTGTGGCGTAGGCAGGAACCAAGCCCGTTTGCTCTTGCCATACCCGAAATGCGGCAATGCTGGCTGTGACCAAGGCGGGTTGTTGGTTGGCAGTGAGGGTTAAAGTCTCGAGCGGGCCTTCACGCATTAGCCTTGTGAGGCCAGGTAGGGTCTGCTCGGCGGTATCGAACACGGCTTTTGCCACCGCAAACTGATCCGCAAAAACGGTTCCCATCCCCACCTCGTGGGAATTTTGACCAGGGAAAAGGGCTGCAATCATCTTAAAACTCCTTATTTGAAGATTTAGGTGCTTCACGGTACAGAACGATATTTCTCTCGAGGGGTACTCTTTTTACTCGAGGTACAAAACAACTTTCGTAACTACTCAGGGTAGGGGCTTGCGGAAGGAAAAAGAGTAGAGTAGTGCCACTATCGAACCTACAGCCTGCCCCAACTGCATCCTGCTCGAGAAGCGAATCCAAGACCTCGAAGCGCGGTTGGTAGGTCTCGAGGCTCTCATCGGGCAAAATAGCACAAACTCACACCAACCCCCCAGCAAAGACAATCCCAACAAGCCTAACCCTAAAAGCGAAAGAATTAAATCTACCCGCTCGAGTGGGGGTCAACTGGGTCATAAAGGTCATACCCTAAAGATGAGTCTCACTCCAGACGAAGTGATTCAACTTCCTTTGAACGGACACTGTGCTTGTGGGCATTCTTGGGGTGAAGTCCCCGTAGATCAATACTTTGCTAGGCAGGTACACGATCTCCCAGAACCCCGCTTGCATGTGACTGAATATCAAGTTGAAGTCAAAACTTGCCCATGTTGTGCAGGGCAATACCAAGCAGATTTTCCCACACATGTGCCAGGCCAAGTCCAATATGGCCCCAGAGTCTATGCCCTCACCGTTTATCTCAATACCGCCCATTTCATTCCCTTGGAACGCACTGCAGAGATATTAGGTTCCATGTACGGAGCCAAACCCAGTGATGGAACCCTTACCTCTGTCCTCGAGCGTTGCTATAACACCCTCGAGGGATTTGAAAGCCAACTCAAGACTGCTTTGATAAATCAAAGCGTCTTACACACCGATGAAACGGGTTGCAAAGTGAGTGGGAAAAATCACTGGATCCATGTGGTTAGCTCAGCCAAACTGGTGTACTACGGATTTCAGGTAGGACGGGGCAAAGAAGCGATTCAAGAGATGAATATTCTGACCCATTACAGCGGATATTTGGTACATGACTTTTGGAGACCTTACCTAGATTTACCTGCCAAACACGTTTTTTGCAATGCCCATTTACTACGGGAGTACCGTAATATTGCCGAACGACATGGACAACTCTGGGCGCTCGAGTTACGAAGTGCTTTGCAAGAGGTATATCACCAACACCAAGCAGGAACTTTAACCCTCGAGGGCAAAAACACTTTTTACACTAGATTTAACGAATTAGTTAAGGAAGGATTGCTCGAGAATCCCGAAAAGATCAAAGTTCTAGGAGCGGGTGGCACATACAAGAAAGGGATTGCCAAACAAAGCAAAGGTAGAAACTTGGCTTTGCGGTGTCAAAAACACCGCCTCGAGATGCTGAGCTTTTTAGAAGATCCCATGGTGCCATTCGATAATAACCTTGCGGAACAGAATATACGGATGGTATGTATCAAACGCAAAGTATCAGGGGGATTTAGAACTGTATTCGGAGGTGAGATCTTTTGCCGCATACGGAGCTATATTGCGACCTTGAAGAAACAAGGATTACGTGTTTGGGATGGCTTGGTTAGTCTGTTTGAAGGTGACGTTCTCATGCCTGACTTCTCGTGCTGAGTAGTTACGAAAAGTTTAAAAGAAATGCACTCGAGGGAATAAAAAAACAGGACAAGTTCATTGAAGACTCGTCCTGTTTTTCGTTTTTAGCACGACTTACTCGAGCGGTTACTGAATCAATTACTCGAGCAATTACTCAAGCAATTACTCAATAGAAGAGCGCCAACGCCATTCAGTGGCCCGTTTCATAATGTGGGCAATACCACCGGTCATAGCCAGCTTTTGGTTCCAAGGCAGTTTCATCCAACCTACTGCCATCAGGCCCCCCAAACTGACAAACTCGCCCAAAGTATTGGGTTCGTACTCTTGCATCTCTTCGCCGCGTGCCAAGCGCATCAGGTTTTTGCCGGTCAAACGGCCCTGTTGCCCCGCATGTTGGGCGGTGGTCGGTACAATTTTGCCTTCTTTATCTTTGGCAAGGCCCATGTCGCCGACTACAAAAACCTCTGGATAAGAACTCATACGTAGATAACGGTCTACCACAATGCGGTTAGCTGGTCCTTTCTCGAGCTTTTCACCCTTCACAATGTCTTGGGCTTGAATTCCGCCCGTCCAAATGATTTTGCCCGCAGGAATATCAAAGGCTTCGCCTTCTTGAGGCTGCACCGTAACACTATTTTCGCTGGCCCGCATCAAACGGTGTCCAATCAACAGCTTGATTCCATAATCCTCGAGGGTTTTCTGGGCCTTTTCTCGAAGGTGATCCTCGAGGACGGGCAAGATTTTTGGGCCTGCTTCCACCAAATAAATGGTGAGTGGAGCAATGCCCTTCAAGGCGCTCAGTTTTTCGGTGCGCTGGGCCACTTCTGTAACCAGTTCCACCCCAGTCAAACCTGCGCCACCCACAATAATATTGCGAGAACCGTCGTAGGTCGGCGAGTGGGCGCGGGTGATCCACTCGAAAATATCCTCGGCATCTTCGGCTTTTTTCAGCTCGCTGGCGTTTTCGGCAAGGCCTGGAATGCGGTAGAAGTTGGTGACACTGCCCAAAGCAATTACTAAGGTGTCGTAGCTATGGCTTCCCGTGCTGGTTTCGACTGATTTGTTGTCCAAATCCACCGAAATGATCTTAGCCAAATCCATTTTGACCCCAGTACCGCGCAGCAAAGGTTCGATGGGCAAGGTGACTTGGGTATTGTGGGCCGCCGCTTCGTGCAAGCGGGTCTCGAAGGTGTGATAAGGGTTTTGTTCGATCAGCACCACGTCTAGGTTGGGGGTTGGCTTCAGTTTGGTCGCTACCGCAAGGCCCGCGTAACCTGCACCCAGAATTAAAGTCTTCATGCGTTCTCCTGTAAACGTTTTAACGAAAGTACGCCACAAATCGGGGCCGATCAAAAATCTTGCACGCCGTGTGGCAGCCTTTCGTGTGAAGCGGATTGGGAAAGAATAATGCTTTCCCTTACGATCACGCATTATATACCGTTTAAAGCAATTTGGGCAAAAAAAGTGCGCGTTATTGCACTCGAGCGCAGCCCCATCCATCCGCTCGAGCGCAGCCCCATGCACACGCTCGAGCGGGAACCGCCAACACGGTGTTCAAAGTGTTGAGGGTTCCCGCAGGAGATTTAGAAAATTATAGGAGATGAATGTACTTCTCTCGAGTTTTAGAGCATTTATCAGAATTATTAATCGTTTAATAACTCAGTCAAAAAAGTAATCCAGTCGTCTGAGAAACAATATTTCGCACCTATTTTCGAAACTCAAAACGCAAAATAGATAACTACTCTAAGGATTATATGGGGGTAGCTCGAGCGGCTTTTTCTTTGATTTCTTTGCGCTTACGCCACGCAGCAAAGCCACGAACTGCGAAGAATACCGCCAATATTGCCGCAAATATTAAAGGTTCACGCACATCTTTCTTGACTTGCAAGAAAAAATGCAAAGAAGCAAAACCCGCAGCCAGATAGACCCAGCGGTGCAAACGCTGCCACTTCACAAATCCCAACTTCTTGACCATTCCTTTGGTGCTGGTGATTGCAAGTGGAACCATAATGAGAACGGCTAAAAAACCCACTGTAATAAACGGACGCTTTAGTACATCCTCGAGGATGACTTTCAGTTTAAAACCGTGATCCACCACTACGTAAGTGATCATGTGCATCGAAGCGTAGCCAAAAGCCAGCAATCCCAGTGCTTTACGAATCCGCAGGGGCCATGTCCAGCCCAATACAATTTTGGCAGGGGTGCAGGCCAAAGAAGCGAGTAGCAAAATTAAAGCAATTCGGCCTGTTTGTAGTAACACTCTTTGTACGGGGTTCGCTCCCAATAAATCATGATAGCCATCCCAGATGAGGCCCAAAATGGGGATTAGGCAACCCACTACAATAGCAGGGCCAAGCCAAGTTAGCTTTTGACCCGATTTAGCTGGTTTTTTGGCGGACTTTTTAACTGTTGCCGCAGTTGCTGGAGTATGGGTTGCCAGAGTTGCTGGAGTGTTAGCAGATAGATCGTTAGAAGTAGGATTGGGCATAGGATTAGCCATAATCTTAGAAATTACGCCTAAGATCCATGCCTTTATAGAGACCAGCGACCTCTTTAGCGTAACCATTGAAGGGCAAGGTAGGGCGGCGCTCTATTTCTCCAATGCGGCGTTCAGTGGCTTGACTCCAGCGGGGATGATCCACGGCGGGGTTGACATTGGCGTAAAAACCGTATTCGCCAGGTGCAGACAAGGCCCAAGTGGTTGCGGGCATTTTTTCGGTTAATGTAATGCGAACAATCGATTTAATTCCTTTGAAACCATACTTCCAAGGAACCACCAAACGCAGGGGCGCACCGTTTTGATTGGGCAGCACCCGACCATTCAAACCCACTGCCATAAATGCAAGTGGATGCAGGGCTTCATCCAAGCGAAGCCCCTCTACATAAGGCCAGTCCAGTACATTGTCTTTTTGACCTGGCATTTGTACGGGGTCTTTCAGGGCAGTAAACATCACGTATTTGGCTTTGCTGGTGGGGTTCATCCGCCGAATCAGGGCCGCCAATGGGAAACCCAGCCACGGCATGACCATCGACCAGCCTTCCACGCACCGCATTCGGTAAACCCGATCCTCGAGGGGGAACCACGATTGCAGGGTGTCGATATCCACCCGCTGCGGTTTTTTAACTTCTCCGTCGATCATTACCGTCCAAGGGCGGGTACGCAGGGTTCCTGCATTTTTGGCGGGTTCGGATTTATCGGTGCCGAATTCGTAGAAGTTGTTGTAGGTGGTGGCGTTGGCATAGGTA
>JANYFS010000572.1 GCA_025359705.1 Deinococcales bacterium
GCCCAAAAGCTCGAGCTGAATCACACGCTGTCTCCTGCTTTGGATAGCCTGTGTTGGACTCGAGCGAACTACCGCACCAAATTTGTACTGCGGGAGGGTTTTGCGGTGATGGACAACTTTTTTAAGGGGTTTTTGTGATCTTAGAGCAAACACCGCAGCACAATCCGAAAAAACCGCGCAGGAGACAGCCCCGCTCGAGTTATAAAATCCGCACCGCGCCCCAGCATAAACGGCACAACCAGCTTTTGAGCTGCGCTCGAGGCCGATAATGCCGAGGGGGTTGGCTCGAGCCATGCCTGCACATAGCTTTGGCGCAGGGCCAAAATATCCGCTTCGGTTTGCGGCATGGCCCACATTTCACGGCCCAACTGGGTCACAAAGGCCCAATTGAAAAAACGCCCAAAGTCCAGCCACGGGTGCGAAATGGCGGCATCGCTCCAGTCGAAAAAGGTAGTTTTTTGTGGGGCATAAAACACATTGTTGGGGTGAAAGTCGCCGTGGATCAGGGTGTTGGGAAGGTTTAGGGCGCTCAACTCCTCGAGCCACTTAGGAACCGCTTGGGCGCGTTCCAGCAAGGCTTCCACCTCGAGCGGTTTCAGTTCTTGGGCCAGTAACCACCCTCGAGACTGCATCTTTTGGTGGCCTTGCATAACCAAATCCACCCAATCCAACACAGGAACCCCCAAATCTTGCAGTGGCTTTTGCAAGGCTTGACTTTTTTGCTGCAACTGGGCATAGTCCTGCAAAATGTTTTGCCACACCTCGAGCGGGAAATTCCCTTTGGGCAAGGCTTCCCCCAACATATTTCGCGTCACCATCCAGCCTTTTTCTGGCTCGAGGGCTAAAACGTTAGGCGAGCAATCTGGGAAATGTTGGGCCAAAAATTCTGAAAGAATTCCTTCTTTGGGTCGAGTGGGAATTCCCGATTTGAAAAAAACCTGCCCCAAATCATCGTATGCCGTCAAAAACAGCCCCAAAGCGTTCTCGAGGTGGGTTTCGATGTAGTGGTATCCCCGTTGCTCGAGCCAGATCTGGGCCTCTTTTTTCGTTTCGTCCCACGGTATTTCTTCCCAATTCACTTCTGATCCGCTGCTTCCACCATCGCCGTCACGTTTTCCCACTCGGTCAGAGTCGCCAGCAACTGCTCCTCGAGGGCGGCGGCATTTGCGCCCAGTTGGGCAAAATCCGCATCGGGTTTGGCTTCGCTCAGGGCAGTGTGGGCCGCCTCGAGCTGCCCCTCGAGCTTGGCAACTTGGCCCTCGAGTTCTTCGGCCTTGCGCTTGAGATGCCATAAACTTTTGGTTTTGGGCTTCTCGATCACCGCTACTTTTTCCACCAGCACTTCTTTATCTTTGGCAACATGCTTTTGTTTGTAGTAGTCGTAACCACCAGGATAGGTGTAAAACTCCCCGTCCTCGAGCAGCCAAATTTCGGTTGCCAGTTTTTCCACAAAAGTACGGTCATGCGAAATCAAAATCAACGTGCCTGGGTACTCGAGCAGAGCATCTTCCAGGCTCTCCAACATTTCCATATCCAAGTGGTTGGTCGGCTCGTCCAAGACGAGTAAGTTGTTGCGCTCGAGGGAGAGTTTCATCATCGCCAGCCGCGCCCGCTCGCCCCCAGACAGGCTCGAGATTTTTTTGGCGTGGGTGTCGTAGGGGAATAGAAACGCGCCCAGCAGGTTTCTGGCCTGCTTGTCGTTGTCCATCAGACCGCGTGCCTCGTCGTAGAGGGTGAATTCGGGATCGACTCCGCGCAATTGCTGATCGTAATAGCCCACCTTGACCCGCGCCCCCAGCCGAATCTGGCTTTTGGGATTGTCGGAGGCGTACATCCCCAATAGCGTTTTGATCAGGGTGGTTTTACCCGCCCCGTTGCGCCCCAGCACCGCAATGCGGTCTCCTTTTCGCACGGTGGCCTGCACATTTTTGAACAGTTGCCGCCCGTCAAAAGATTTGCTAATCCAATTGGCCTCGAGGACAATGCCCCCCGATTCATCACAATCAAATTCAATTTCCGCCACATCTTCGTCGGGCGGCGGTGCGTCGGATTGGGCATCTTTCATGCGCCCAAGGCGGGTTTCCATCGACTTGGCCCGCCGTGCCAGCTTGGACATGCCCAGTCCCCAAATTTTCATGCGGGCGGCACTTTTTGCCAGTGCATCAATTTGTTTTTGCTGGGTTTCAAACAGGGCCATCTGGGTCTCGAGGTCTTGCTCGAGTTGTTTTCTAAAGGCCGAATAATTACCGGTGTAGACCTTCAAATTGGCATCGCGCAGATACGCGGTTTTGGTGGAAACCGCATCCAAAAAAGCCCTATCGTGCGAAACCAAAACCATTGCTCCGTTGTAGCGTGACAAAAACCCTTCGAGCCATTCCCGCATCACAATATCCAAGTGGTTGGTCGGCTCATCCAAGAGCAAAACTTCGGGGCTGCTGACCAAAATCGAAGCCAAGCCCAAACGGGTTTTCTCGCCGCCCGAAAGCCTCGAGACTGCCTCGAATTCCCGCCCGCGAAAGCCAAAGGCCAGGGCCACCCCATCTCGCCTCGAGCGCCGTTCGTAGCCGCCGCGCAACTGGTAATGCTCGAGGGCTTCCAAATACTTCACCTGCAAATCGGCATTGTCTGGCTCGAGGGCCACCCGAATATTCAACTTCTCCAGTTCATCCTCGAGCGCGTCCAGTTCATGAAAAGCACTCTCGAGGACATCATGCACCGTCCAATCAGGATTAAAATGCGGATCTTGGCGCAGAATTCCAATTTGGCTTCCTTTGGCCTGTAAAACCTCGCCGCCCAGCGGCTCTTCTTCCCGCGTCAACAAGCGCAGCAAGGTACTCTTCCCCGCCCCATTACGCCCAATCAGCGCAATTCGGTCTCCCGGCTCGAGCGAAAAATTGATGTCTTCAAGAACCCTTTGGCTCCCGTAATATTTATCCACTTTGCGTAATGCAACCAACATCGTTCTAGCGTACAGGTTTGGGGGCGGTGAGGTGAAACAGGGGTGTAAAATTTCCCTCAAGCCTAAAATCTCTCTTAAAATACACCCCTCAACCGTACCACACACATAAAATCCCATTTTTCCCCTCGAGCGCCCTTGGGAATCTGTTATAATGCGCTTCTATGAAGGAGCCTCCCAGTTTTGGTTCTTATTCTTTACCCCTTTTCACGTCTTGGTTGACCTTTCCGCAACCCTTACCTTTTGCCACCAACCTCGAGCGGGTTGGCGCTCTACTTTTACGCCCCCTTACCCACCCTCTTTCTCGCCAACGGGTGCATGATCTACCCGTAATCCCCTCGAGCTGGGCAGTTTGCAACCTGTTGGTGACTGCTGTTTTTAGGTCGCTCGAGCGGAATCGTAGGGACTTTTTGTGAAGGATTTACTTGGCCTAGCCGCGCTTTTTGTGCTGGTGGCCCTCAACGGATATTTTGTTGCCTCAGAATTTGCTTTGGTCAGCGTGCGTAAAACCCGCATCGACCAGATGGTCAACGAGGGCAAAGCAGGCGCAAAAGCGGTGCAATCCATTATTAAAACCTTGGATCTTTATATTGCCGCCACTCAATTGGGCATTACCATGGCAAGTTTGGCGATTGGTTTTGTGGCAGAACCCGCCATCGAACATTTGTTGGCTCCGCTGCTCGAGGGCTATCAATTAACCGAAAGCATGATTAAAACCATTTCCTTTACCACTGCTTTTGTGATTTCTACGGTTTTGCATATTATTTTTGGGGAATTGGCTCCCAAAACCTTAGCTTTACAACGCAGCGAGCAAACTGCCCTTGCCATATCCACTCCGCTTTTAATCTTTACCTTTATCTTCAAGCCCATTATCATTACTCTCAATTGGTTGGGTAATTTTGTGGTGCGCTTGTGGGGTCTCAAGCCCGATGAACATGGGCATGGCAACTATAGTTCCGCCGAGATTCGCATGATTGTAGACTCGAGCGGACAAGCGGGGGTACTCGAGCAACAAGAAAAAGAGATTTTGCAGAATGTATTCGAGTTTCAAGATACTTTGGTCAAAACCATTATGGTACACCGCACCGAAGTGGAAGCCATCGAACGCGGCTCGAGCTTGCGGCAGTTAGTCAAGCTGAAAAAAGAACATGGTTACTCTCGAGTGCCAATTTTTGAAGACAACATCGACAACATTGTGGGCATGGTTCACACCGCCGATGCCCTGCTGTACACCGAAGAACTGGATGAAGTGACCGTGGATGATCTGCTGCGCCCCGCTTTTTTCGTTCCCGAAAATATGAAAGTGGGCGACCTGTTTACCGTGTTTCAAAAGCAAAAAACCCATATGGTGGTGGTGGTGGACGAGTTCGGTGGGATGTCGGGCTTGGTCACGCTCGAGAATGTGTTGGAAGAACTGGTGGGCGACATCTACGACGAAACCGACGAGGAAGAGGAAGACATTCAGCATCTGGGTGAAAAAGATTATTTAGTGGAAGCCGACCTGCATGTCGATGAGGTGGAACAACTGCTCGAGATCGAGCTGGACGGCAAAGCCTCGGGGGATTTTGAAACCATTGCGGGCTTTATTTTCTCCAAACTGGGCTACATTCCCAAAATGGGTGAGCATGTGGACAGCGAAGGCTGGCGTTTTGAAATCCAAGAAGCCAGTGACCGCCAAATCAAAAAAGTGAGAATATCCGCCGTTCCCGCCATCAGCGAAGCGTAAAGTTAAAATATGGAAGTTAAAATATGGCTCTCACTCCTGCCTTAACCGATACACTAGGCCGCCCACTGCGCGATTTGCGAATCTCGGTAACGGATCGCTGCAACCTGCGCTGCACCTACTGTATGCCTGCCGAAATCTTCGGGCCAAACTATGCCTTTTTGCCTCGAGCGGAAATCCTCTCCTTCGAGGAGATCGAGCGCTTGGCACGGATATTTGTGGGCTTGGGGGTGCAAAAACTGCGCCTGACCGGTGGGGAACCCCTGTTGCGGGCCTCGCTCGAGGAGTTGGTGGCGCGTCTGGCACAAATTCCTGGGGATGTGGATATTGCTCTGACCACCAACGGAACTTTACTGAAAAGTAAAGCTCGAGCGCTGAAAAATGCGGGACTAAAACGGGTCACAGTCAGCCTAGATGCGCTCGAGGGTGACAAATTTGCAGCGGTCAATGGCGGCAAAACCACAGTGGCAACCGTCCTCGAGGGGATTGAGGCCGCAGCCACGGCGGGTTTGGCAGTCAAAATCAATATGGTGGTGCAAAAGGGCATCAACGACGACCAGCTCGAGGCAATGGCGGCTTTTTTTCGGGAGCAGCAGCACATTTTGCGCTTTATCGAATTTATGGATGTGGGCAACCACAACGGTTGGAACCTCGAGCGGGTCTTGCCCTCGAGCGAAATTGTGCGGCGCATTGCCGAAAAAGTTGGGCCACTCGAACCTGTTTCGGCAAACCACAGCGGCGAAGTCGCCAGCCGCTACCGCTATACCGACACACCCAAGGGCGAAATCGGTCTGATCTCGAGCGTGACCGCGCCCTTTTGCGGCGACTGTTCCCGAATGCGTCTCTCTGCCAAAGGTGAACTGTACACCTGCCTATTCTCGAGTGTGGGCCACGACCTGCGTACTTTTTTGCGGGATGGTAGCTCGAGCGATACCCAGATCATCAACACCATTAAAAGCATCTGGACGGCAAGGGTGGATCGTTATTCCGAGCTGCGCGGTGAGCAGACTGAAGACACCCTCGAGGGGCGGAAAAAGGTGGAGATGTCGCATATTGGCGGGTAAATCTGAGCGTAAGAGCATAAGAAAAAGATGGGTGGCTTGAGGGGTTATCATTCAAAACTTATTTCTCGAGTCTATGAATATCTTTTACGAATAACGAACCACGAATACCAAATAACGAAGCATCAAATAACCAAACAAAAACCCCCTCGAGTTGAGGGGGATTCGCTCGAGCAAACGAGAATTATGCGTTTGCGAGTTTTGCTTCGAGTTTTGCTTTTTGGGCGTTGCGTGAGCTAGCTACCAAGGTTGCGAAGGTTTCGGGTTCGCGGGCAGCCAAATCAGCCAGGATCTTGCGGTCTAGGGTGATGTTTGCCAGTTTCAAACCTGCAATAAAGGTGCTGTAGTTCATACCGTGCAATCTGGCCCCTGCATTGATCCGTTGAATCCACAAGCGGCGGAAATCGCGCTTCTTGTTGCGGCGATCACGGTACTCGTAGGTGGCGGCGTTCAGCAAAGTTTGGAAGGCATTGCGGTACTGGGTGGAGCGTGAGCCACGGAAACCCTTGGCCCGTTTCAGTGTGGCCTTATGGCGACGACGACGAACAATACCTGTCTTGGCGCGTGGCATCTTATTTCACCCCCGTCAGTTTCATGCGCTTCCATTCAGTTTTGGCAAGGACAAAGCCCACGCCTTTATTCTGAATTTCGCCGCCGCTTTTGCCGGTGTTCTGGTGACGTTTACCGCTACGAAAAGCCATCACTTTTCCTGTACCGGTAATCTTGATGCGGCGGGTAGCCGACTTTTTGGTCTTTTGTTTGGGCATGTGAATCTCCTCGAGACCGTTGGTAATGGGTAAAACCTATTCACCTTGGGCCTGAGTTTGGGGGTCGTGCTGTGCTTTTTTGAAAAGTCACAACGCAGTTGATACCCTCAAACTGCTTGATAAGCTTTAGAATTTTAACGGCTCGAGCGGGGTTTGTCAAGTTTTTTGCGTTCCAAAAAGCCAAAACCTCAAAATATCCCTCGAGCGCCATCCCTTGACTATATATTTCTTTTTCTTTTGTCGTTACGGAAAACGGATAACGAACACCCACTTTCCAGCAAGTCCCTTGGAACACCCCCCGCTCGAGGGCTAGACTACAGCTCTTATGACCCTAACTGGTCGCGTTAAAACTCTGCTCGAGTTGGTCAGATTCGAGCATACCGTCTTTGCTTTGCCCTTCGCCTACGCGGGAATGCTGTTTGCTTCCCAAAAAATTAACGGCACAGGTTGGCCTGGCCTGATGACCGTGCTGTGGATTAGCCTAGCAATGGCGGGCGCACGCACTGCTGCAATGGCAGCAAACCGCCTGATTGATGCCGCGATTGATGCTAAAAACCCCCGCACCGCCCGCCGTGAAATCCCCAGCGGCAAGGTCAAACCACAAACTGCGATTTGGCTAACCGTGGTCTCGATACTGGTTTTGATTTTCGCCACTGCCCAACTGAATATGCTGGTGCTGGCCCTGCTGCCGATTGCTTTGCTATTTTTGATTGGCTACCCCTACACCAAACGCTTTACTTGGCTGTGCCACCTGTGGTTGGGCGTTACTGATGGTGCGGCAGCGGCAGGCGGCTGGCTAGCAGTGACGGGAACGTGGGATTGGGGAGCCATTGTGCTGTGGCTGGTGGTGATCTTTTGGATGATTGGCCTGGACGTGATTTATGCCACCCAAGACCATGAATTCGATACCCAAAATGGGGTGCAAAGCATTCCTGCACGCTTTGGCATTGGGCCTGCCCTCAAAATTGCTGCGACTTCGCACTTCATTACCTTTTTGCTGTTGCTTTTATCGG
>JANYFS010000573.1 GCA_025359705.1 Deinococcales bacterium
GCAGTGGTAACCAAAGCGATAAGAGCAGGACTACCCAAAATTGTTTTAAACCCTTCAGCCATACTCGAACCAACCGACGGTACTTTCCCAGTAGTGCTTTTTCTTTCTAGGGTAGGTTCATGTAAAAAAGCGAGGCATAAAGCAGCAAGACCCAATAAAACCGCTTGAGCAAAAAGTGTACCCCCCGATCCTAACCAAGAGACCAGCACGCCCGCCACTGCCAAGGAAGCTAAATTCGCCATATTATTGGCTAAGCCCATGCTTGCATTAGCCTGCTGATATTGTTCGGGTTTGAGAATCAGCGGTAGCAAGGATTGTAATGCGGGTGCGCGAAATGCAGCAGCAAGGTTATTGATGCACATCAAAATAATGGCAATCACAGGGCTAAGCCAACCCTGAAGCAATAAGAAACCACCAATTAAAGCTAAAACAATATCTAAGCCATAGGTTAAATGGATCAGAAATTTTTTAGGCAACCGATCTGCTAAAGTTCCACCCAACGGAGCTGCCAATAGAAAAGAAAGTGAACCAAATAGGGCAACATAGGCTACCAAAGATTTGTTTCCCGTCTTTTCCAGCAACCACCAAATCACCGCGATTTCAAAAAACCCCACCGTTAAGTTGGCAAGAATGCGGGTGACAAAAAGCAAACGGAAGTCGCGGTTTTTTAAGGGATGCATAGTTCCTCCGTCCAAGCCGAATTGAATACGTAAAGCTTTATTGGGCCATCGTCAATCTCGAGGGTTTCGATATGCTGACGGTGTTTTAAACTTTCTTGAATGGCCCAGCGTGCCGTCTCTTCAGATACCCGTACCCCTGTTAAACCAGCGATGTAACTTTGACTAAGTTGTTGCGCCTTATGTACACCTTTTTCCACAATCTCAAGTACATAGCGAAGTGATTGCAAATCCCCATTCATGGCCTTTGCTTCTTTGGGCAAACGGTAGCGACGCTCGAGGAAAGCACCATAACGAACCCCACCATCTTCTTCAATAAAGGCTTCCCGATGTAGGCTCGAGAGGTCTCGGTGAACTCGAGCCAAACTTAAACCTGTGCGATCCGCAATAGCTTGAGCGGTAGCAGGCCCATCTAGGAGTGTGGAAAAAATAGACCAAATGCTGTCGGTAAAGGTCAAACTGGACTGGCTAGCAGATGGAGAAAGCATTCCAACGGGAGCAGCTAGAGATGAAAGGGGTACAGGCTGAATCATAGCGAAACCTCCAAGAGTCGTGACATTTCGTCTTCGGTAGTACCTACACCCAGCAAAGCCATTCGCTGAGGATCGAGGTAAGAACTGGCTCGAGCCACCGCTTCCGCATTGATATTTTGGTAGTGTTCTGCGGCCCGAGCGGGGAAATACAGTTCTCCACTCATCCAATGCATCCCTAAACGTTGAGCAAGTCCTCCGCTTTCTGCTTCGGTCAAACGCGCTATGGATAGTGCTTGGGTGGCTTCGGATACTTCACGGGTTTCGGGTAGATTTTGCCGCAGTTCTTCGAGCGAACGGAGCAAACTTTGGTAGCCCTCGAGCAGCTTGTCTCGAGCAAGTTCGGCTCCAATAAAAATATATCCACTCCAGCGCCAATGCACCGAGTTTCCCCCCACTGCATAAGCCAAACCATCTTGCTCCCGAACCCGTTTAAAAACTCTTGAGCGTAGCCCGCCACCCAGAAGTTGACCTAATACTTCTACAGCAGGCCGATCTACATCAGTCAGGGCAGGTGCAGGAAAACCCAAGTAAAGCCCCACTCGCGTCCCAGGTCGAGGTAGGGCTAAAAATTGAGGAGCCAATGTAAGAGATACTGTAGTGGGTTGGCTGGAAGCAGTGCTTTGCCATGCCTCAAAATGTTGTTGGATTTGTTGAGTGCATGTGTCCAAAATTCGTCCAGCAATCACCAGCCTTGCGCGTTCAGGATGCAAAAAACTTTTAAGTTTACGCCGAAGAGCGGCTTCATTCAAACTTGAGACAACCTCGGCTTTACCCAAAATCGAAAGGCCATAAGGGGGTGCAAAGAGTGCTTCCTCAAGCAGATTTATAAGGTATTCGGGGCGACTTTTTTTACGCTCAAGTTCGTCGAGTACGATTTTGCGTTCGTGTTCTAGTGCTGCCTTACGAATAGACGGATTGCGAACCAATTCACTCAGGAACTCGAGCGCATCTCCCATCGATTTAGGAGGGACGGATAAGGTAAAACGGGTGTGTTCTTTACCTGTCCAAGCTCCAAATTGGCTCCCTTGTTGTGCCAAATCTTCCCACAATTTTTTAAGTCTGCCTTGAAAGCTTGAAACATTAAACAAAAGATGCTCGAGTAGGTGACTGATCCCATTTTCTTCTGGGGTTTCGTCTTTAACTCCGTGATCCAGGTATAATGCCAAGTGGGTTAAATGTGCGCCAAGGCGAGGTGCAAGCAAAAACCCCAAACCATTTTCAAGATACCCTGCGGTATACAATTCCATACAACCACGGTATACAAAAGGGGGTTGCTTTGGGGTTGCACGCAGGGTTGTCCGATGTCCGTTCGGGGTGATTTGTTGTTCGTTGTTCGCTGTTCGTTTCGTAAAGACTGAAAACCTCGAGCCACATTATCTTTTTCTCACTCTCTTACCCTCTTACTCTCGAGCGAAGCGACACGTCACTTCAGCAACCGATGCACCATCCCCACAAACTCCCCCACATCCTCCCCAAGAGCGGCAAAAAAGGCCCGATCCATCTGTTCTACCACCCCCACCGCGCGGTTTGCCAGCTCGAGACCCTGGTTTGTAATTTTAAGCGATTTGGCTCGAGCGTCGGTGGGGTGTGGGATGCGCTCGAGTAGACCTTTACCCTCGAGGGTACGCAGCACTTGCGAGGTCATCATTGGGTCAGTTTGGGCGTGCTGGGACAAGCCAATTTGGGTAACGGGTTCTGGGGAATGGCTGAGGTAGGCCAAACTTGCCAGTAAAACAAACTGCACATGAGTCAGCTCGAGCGGGGCTAGGGCATCGCGCTGCCGCCGCTGCCAGACGTTGCTGACTTGCCACAACAAAAACCCTGGGCTGTCTTCAGCCGAATCAAAAGCAGTCTCGAGCGGATTGGGGGGGGTATTTGGGGTGTTTTCCATAGGGTGTTGTTGCATTTTAGGGTACTTTATTTCCTAACTACTTGAGCGATTTAGAGCCTTTTCCGACCAGATAAATCAAGCTACTCAAAATAGAATTCGTCCGTCTGAAACACGATAGGTGCGATCACATTCTGGACGGACAACGAATCACGGACAACTACTCTAAACAGATTGACTGATTTGAGTGTCAGTAATTTCCACAATTCCCCGCACAGCAGCGGGCATATGCTCGCGCATATTGTCGCCAAAGATTGCCGCAAAACGCGCCGCCTCTGGCCCCACAATCTCGATCTGGTGGGTGATGCGGGTTCCGCCCTGCACAACCTCGAGGACATGGTTAAAAATAACCTTGGCCCTAGGCAAAGGGGTATCGGTCACAAAAACCCGCTCGAACTGTACTTCGGTCAGGGTGAAAGGCAAGCGTTGCCCACCCGTTGGAGTCAGGGTTCCCACTGATCCCGTCACAAATTCTCCCTCGAGGGTGCTGTCTTCGATAGCGTGATCCCACACGTTCCACTGGGCCACTTGGCTGTACAAAGGCCAAATCTGGCGGGGGCTGGCACTGCTAATGGCGCTGTATTCGATGTTGAACACGGCGTTGGGGTCGATTTTCAGAGTGGATTGAAGGCTGGACTGTACGGTGGACTCGAGGTTATTCATAGCAATCTCCTAAGTGCGCTTAGCATTTACTAAGTGCGCTTAGTTTAATTCGATTTGAGGTTTTTGTCAAGAGGGTTTCAAACGCTCCCCTACCTGATTTCTTTTTCGCTGTACGCTCGAGCGAAATGCTGTACTGGGGGCATTTGTCAGCATAATGAACAGGTAAATCGCCCTACTCGAAAAGTGATTTACCTGTCTGAAACACAATATTTATGATCCTACCTTGACATAAAACGAACAACGGACAACTGCTCTAAAGGTTTTTGGCGTAGCTTTTCAAGCGCATCATTCCCAAAACAAAAACCACCCCGCTCGAGGCCAGCAGCAGCCCAGCATACTCGGGGACACCCCAACACACCGAAGAAAACAGCGCGGGAAGGGCGGGGGCTACCGAAAGTTGCACCGCTTTGCGGAGCGCACGGGTTTGGGACTGCTCGAGGGGAAGCGTGCGTTCGGCAAGATAAAAGGCCAGGCCCATAAAAACCAAGCACATTGCCGCATAAATCTCGAACTGTAGCGGCAGCACCGTAGTCCCTCGAGTGAGTAAAAATCCCAAAATCCCCACGGGTAGGGCCATCAGCAGATAACCAAAACGGTACAGCTCCAACAATGCCGCCTCGAGCTGAGTGGCTGTGGGGCTTTGATTTAGGGTTTTAAGCGATTTGAACATACCTTTAACCGATGTCCTTTAGCTGATGTGGTTTAGCTGATGTGGTTTAGCTGATGTCGTTCACTCGAGGGTTGACTGGCTCGAGCTGCACGGGTACATCACCCGCCAGAAGCACCTGGTTAAAATCCACCGCGCGGCGCACTTTGGCAAGCGCCACATCACCAATACTCAAGCCAGTTTTGCCCACCTCTTTGCCGTCCAAAGTCAGCGGCTGATGGCTGGGAATATCTTGGCCCACCACCCGCAGCAAATGGTAACGCGGATTGCCCCTCGCCTCGAGCCGCGCCATAATTTCTTGCCCGATGTAGCACCCTTTAACATAAGAAATCACATAATCCAGCCCACATTCTTGGGGCAAATCGCCCAGCCAACCGTCCTCGAGGGCATCTGGGAAACCCATTTCGATACGGGCAGTTTGCAGGTCGGCGTAGGGCGCTTCTTGCAGCGGGATGCGCTGGAGAAAGTTATTTAGATCACGGCTAAGCAGATGCAAGTCCAAACCCACCATACCACTGCGGTTGAGTTTGGAGGCCAAAAACGTCATGCTTCCCAGATCATGTGCCAGCACAATCTCGCGGGTAATATCGCTACTTTCTTGAAACTCGAGCAAGGGTTTGGGCAAAACTCCTTCGCCCCAGCCCCACAAATGCAGGCTCGAGAGGGTTTCGGTTAAATCGTGCAGTTCTACCGCATCAAAGATGATGTATTTTTTGAAGCGCTCGAGCAGGGTTTTGCTTTGGTTTTCCGCAAGGTGAATAAACACATCTTGCTCGCGGCGGTAGATTTGCGCGGCGTTTTCGATCTGGCCTTTGGTGTTCAAAAAAAGCCCAGCAACCCGTCCAGGAATGCTCGCCGCCTTGATATGACCGGTCATTTGACCCTGCACAAAATCCAAACGATCCGCGCCTGTGACCCGCACGGCGCTCGAGGGAAGATGAGTGTAAAACATAGCACCATTCTAGCGGGGTTGGCTTGG
>JANYFS010000577.1 GCA_025359705.1 Deinococcales bacterium
GTGATTCGGCCCCGTGTGGCGGAAATTTTCGATCTGGTTCGCAAAGAGATCGACGATAATCTTGGCCCAATGGAAATGCTGGCCTCTTCGGTGGTACTGACAGGCGGCGGCAGCATGATGCGTGGCATGGTGGAATTGGCAAGGGACCGTTTCCGTTTACCGGTTCGCATTGGGGTTCCTCAAGATTTGGGGGGCATTGCAGATGTGGTGGAAAGCCCAATTTACGCCACTGCGGTGGGCTTGTTGCACTTCAACGCCTTGCAAAACCCGATTCGAGTAGGTGCTACAGCTAGTCCAACGGGTGCAGGTACGGCTGGCAATACGGGCCGCAGCAAACCCCCCAGCAATCCAACCCCTGGGTTGAGTCAAAACCCCCCCAACGCGATGAGTGGCAATAGCAGTAGTGGCAGCGGTCAAACCCTCCCGCAAAAACCTACCCCCATCGATCCCAAAATCTCTGCGGTTGATCTTGTGGTCGAAACCCCGAATAAAGTGGTTAAACCCCCACCTGCCAGCAATCCCAATGCAAAATCGGGAGTGCCACAAAAGGGTTGGTGGGATAAACTCAAAGATCTCTGGAAAGATTTCTTTTAATTATCCAGTTCAAAGTCGGCCCCAATAACCCACACTGATGAACCAATCCAAGAGATCCCTAACGGGGTCTCTCATTTTTGTGTTTTAGCATGACCCATGTTTCCCTCGAGATTACCACGGTTTTTGAGACAGATACCGTTCATAGCTTTGGTTTGGTATGTAGGTCAGAGTTCGGCCCAAACCATTCCTGCTCCTGTACCTTCAGACCCCTCGAGCGCCCCCAAAACCTCGAGCGCCACCCCAAAACCGTTAAGTCCCCTACAGGTCAGCGATCCAACGGGCTATGTGGGCATGGAAATCAATTACGCGGTGGTTCCCTTCAGCGATTATCAAGCGTGGTCGTATGGATTTCGGGTGGGCAACCGCGATCTGTGGCTAGGCGTGGGCGGGCGGCTCGAGACGGCGATCAATTTGGTGCGCTCGGAGTGGACGGCTAGCGCTGATACCCTTTTTTCGGTTCCACTCGAGGGAACTAAGCTCTCTCCGTATGCTGGAGTGGGCTTGGGAATAAATTACAACTATGCCAGCACTTTCAACCAATACAACCGCAATGCCCTGTTTCTCGAGGGAGTTGCTGGCCTCGAGCTGCCCGCAGGAAATCTGAGTGGGGTGCGTTTTTTTAGCGAAGCAGTGCCGCGATTTTATTTGGATGATTCTGGCCTCAAGCTGCATCTGCGCTTTGGATTACACTTTGCTTTGTAGGTTTGGAGTCTTGTCTTCTTATCTGTCTTGACTGTTTTGGATTGACAAGAAATACCCTCGAGCGCGGTGAGTAGCGCTCCGACCATAGCTAAGGCAAGAATCCTTTTCGTACTGTGGGTACCTTTCGGGCCTGTCTGCTGCTTACAGGCTTTCTCACGTACCGATTAAAGCCAATCCACAACCCAAGCAATCTGTTATAAGCTGTAGACAACTTTTGATTGTTAAGGAGAAAGAATGCAGGCAGCTAAAATTCGTGTAATCGGACTGGGCGGAGCGGGAAACAATGCCGTCAACCGTATGATTGAGTCTGGTTTGGAAGGTGTTGAGTTCATTGCTGGGAATACCGATGCTCAAGTGTTGGTCAAGAACCATGCCGAAGTACGGATTCAGTTGGGAGACCGTCTGACCCGTGGTTTGGGTGCGGGCGCAGATCCCGAGATCGGAGAAAAATCCGCGCTCGAGGATAAAGACATGATCAAGGATGCCCTAGACAGCACCGATATGTTGTTTATCACCGCAGGTATGGGCGGCGGAACCGGTACAGGCAGTGCGCCCGTAGTTGCCGAAATCGCCAGAGACATGGGTATTTTGACTGTGGGCATCGTCACCCGCCCATTTAAATTTGAAGGCCCCAAACGCGCTCGAGTTGCCGAAGAAGGCATTTTAAAACTTGCCGAGCGGGTGGACGGCATGATTGTGGTTTCCAATGATCGTTTGCTCAATTCGCTGGACAAAAAAGTTTCGGTGCGCGATGCCTTCTTGATTGCAGACCGCGTGCTGTACTACGGCGTAAAGGGCATCAGCGATGTAATTACGGGTGAAGGCACCATCAATGTGGATTTTGCCGATGTGCGTCGGCTGCTCAGCAATGCTGGCCCCGTTTTGATGGGGATTGGTTCGGGTCGCGGCGATAATTTAGCGGAAGAAGCCGCCCAGAGTGCGATTCACTCGCCCTTGCTCGAGCATGGTATCGAGGGCGCTCGCTCGATCTTGGTCAATGTCACGGGCGGCTACGACCTAAATATGTCGGATGCCACCCAAATTGCCGAGATCATTGGCAAAGCCACGGGCCACGACGAACCCGACTTGTTTTTCGGCATCAACATCGACCCCGAAGCAGGCGACGAAGTGCGGGTCACGGTGATTGCCACAGGTTTCAGCGAAAGCATTTTGCCGATCATTGGCAAACCCAAAAGCATTGTGGATCAGTTTGGCAAAGGTGGCTCGATTGCCGCCGCCGCCCTCAGCAGTATGGGTGGCTCGAGCAACACCGACTACGAGATCCCCGCCTTTTTGCGTCAGCTCAGCCGAGACAGATAAACTGCAACACGGTAAAGTTTGACAGGTAAAGTGTGTGAAAAATCCCCTCGAGGTGGCGTTGATTCGCCATCTTTTTTTGTAAGTATGATTTTAGACTCGAGCCAATCCCACTCGAGCCAATCCCACTCGAGTAACAAGATAAACCAAGGACAAAAAGATGACCACTACCGAAACACTTTACACAGGCAAAATCGTTTCCCTCGAGCTGCAAGATTCCCGCTGGGAGATTGTGCGGCACGCCTCTGCGGTGGCAATTGTGGCCCTGAAAGAAGGCAAAATACTGCTGGTCAAACAACTGCGACGTGCAATTAATGCCCACACCCTCGAGATTCCAGCGGGCCTGATCGACCCAGGTGAAACCCCGCTGGAGGCGGCCCAGCGCGAACTTTCCGAAGAATGCAATTTGGGAGGTTCGCTCGAGCTAATTTCGCGCTACATTGCCAGCCCTGGCTTTTGCGACGAGGAAATCTTTTTGTTTACTGCCACTCACCTCTATGAAAACCCAGGAACCCCCGACGAAGATGAAGACATTGAAGTGCTATGGCTCGAGCCTAAAACCGTGCTGGAAGGCATGAAAAACGGCGAGATCGTCGGCTCGAGTACCACCATTGCAGGGTGCTTGTGGGCTTTGACATTGGGATGAGTGATACCAAGCGTCGTTTCGCTTGAGGGCGGGAGGGCGGGAAAAAGATTGAGGGTAAGAGGGCAAGAGGGTAAGAAAAAGACTGGGTAGCTTGGGGTTTTGGTCTTTACGAAAAACGAATAACGAATAACGAACCACCCGACCCAAAAAACGGACAACGCATAACGAATCACCCACAACCCAAATACGCTAAACTCGAGGCAACTATGCGTGTCTATGCCAACCCTCATCAGCGTCCCAACACCGCTACGGTCATTGCCATTGGCTCTTTCGATGGGGTGCATTTGGGCCACCAAGCGCTGCTCCGTACCATGCTCGAGCAGTCGCAGCATTATGGGGTTCCTTCGGTGGTGGTCACGTTTGACCCGCCCACTCGAGTGGTTTTTCAGGGGGTCAAGTACCTGTGTACTTTGCCCGAAAAAATTGACCTGCTCGAGCGCTACCAGATCGACGAAATGATCGCCATTCCCTTTGATCTGATGTATGCCAAGCGTCCCAAAGAAGCCTTTATCGATGACCTGAAGGTGCTTAGGCCCAAGGCCATCGTGGTGGGCGAAGATTTTGGTTTTGGTAAAGGACGCGGCGGAACCTCGAGCGACCTCGAGCCGATCACCGAACATTTGGTGCGGATCGCCATGCAAAATCTGGGCGACGAGCCGATTAAATCCACACGGGTGCGTGCCTTGCTCGAGGAAGGCAATGTGGAAGAAGCCGAGCGCTTTCTGGGGCGCTCCTACGACGCGCAGGGCGTGGTGGTGCATGGCGACAAGCTGGGCCGCACCATCGGCTACCCTACCGCCAATATTGCCGTACCCGAAGGCAAGGCTTTGCCCAAAGGAGTTTTTGCGGTTTTGCTGTATGCCAAAGGCCAGCGGCTGCATGGTTTTGCCAATGTGGGAACCCGCCCCACCGCAGGGGGCCACGATTTACGCCTCGAGGTACACGCTTTTGATTTCGATGGAGATTTATACGGCTCGGAAGTGCAGGTCAAGTTTCGCAGGTTTATCCGTTCGGAACGTAAATTCTCGAGCCTGGATGATTTAAAAGCTCAACTGCATTTGGACGAGCAAACCGCCAAGAGAATGCTGAACCAGCTCGAGGGGTAAACGCGCAGGCAAAGAAGTTTGAGCTCGAGGGGTAAACGCGCAGGCAAAGAAGTTTGACCTCTAGCCCACTCGAGGGGTTATGCTTCAAAACATGACCACCTATAAACGAGTCGGAAAAAGCGGCCTGTACGTCTCCCCTATCGCGCTTGGAACCATGCAATTTGGTTGGACTGTAGATGAAACCGCCTCGCATCCCATCCTAGACCGCTACCTCGAGCTGGGTGGAAATTTCCTTGACACCGCCGATTGCTACTCGAGCTGGGGTGGAAATGGCAATGCTGGTGGGGTCAGCGAAGAAATTTTGGGACGCTGGATGAAAGCACGCGGCAACCGTGACGAATTGGTGGTTGCCACCAAAGTTCGGGCCGCGATGGGCGAGAACTTTTCGCAGGGCCGCAACACCCATTTTCAGCGCGAAGGTCTCTCGAGGAAGTGGATTCTCAAAGCCTGCGAAGATAGCCTGCGGCGTTTGCAGGTTGATCATATCGATGTGTATCAAGCCCATTTTATCGACAACCAAGTCCCCATCGAGGAAACCCTGTCGGCCTTTACCGATTTGATCCGCAAAGGGTATGTGCGCTACATTGGCTGCTCCAACTACAGCGCTTGGCGTTTGATGCAAAGCCTGTGGGCCGCCGACAAAAAGAACCTCGAGCCGTTTATCTCCATCCAGCCCGAATACAATTTGCTCTCGCCCACCCGCGCCAATTTTGAACGCGAAACCGCCAATGTCTGCCTCGAGTACGGCATTGGGGTGATTCCGTATAGCCCACTGGCAGCAGGATTCTTTACTGGCAAGTACCAACGCGGTCAACCACTTCCCGAGAGTGTACGGGCCGCCGCCATCGACCAGCGCATGAGCGAGCAAAACTGGCAGGTACTGGACACCATCCTCGAGATCGCCCAGCGCCATAATTCCACCCCCACTCGAGTGACCTTGGCGTGGATGCTGGCCCAACCCTTTATGACCGCGCCCATTGTAGGGGCCAACACCACCAAACAGCTCGAGGATTCGATGGGTGCAACCGAACTGAAGCTCTCGAGCGAAGATTTGGAGGCCATTTCCAAAGCCTCGGATTGGGAACGCTCCAGAACCGACGCTTCCAAATAAGCCCCAAATCACCCAGAATTACCCTCCAAGAGAGAAAAAGCAGGCGCTGACCCACCCCCTCGAGCCTGCTTTTTTAATCCTGCTCAAAAATCCCACCTAGCCTAAATCAAGCCCAAATCAAGCCCAACGCGTACCCAACTAAGCCATATGGCTTACTGACAAATCCCTGATAAGCAAGGTATACTCTTACTTCGCTCGAGCAAGAGAAATTCGATTGGAAATTCTGTTAGAAATTCGATTGGAAATTCTGCCCGCTCGAGGCCACGGGTTAAGCGTCTGTTATTTTGGCTCCAAATCAGCATTTCTTAAGCTGTGCCATTACCCGTCTATAAAAGTTATATCCACCGCATAGACAAAAACAGTTCGCACGACAGCGCATAGGCATTAGCTACCGATCCCAAACACCACAACACAAGATCAAACATTAGCGGCGGGTTCAATTCCCGCCGCGCTGCTTTATATATTTTTAGCTCGGGCTATTTTTACAGCGTTTGCTAGCGTAATGAACGGATAAATTGCTCTACTTGGAAAATGATTTTTCTGTCTGATACACGGTATTTATGATCATATCTTAACGGACAACTGCTCTAAATTCAACCAAAGGTTCCCACCCGCAAATCCCACCAGACCTGCGGAATCAAAATCAGTTTTTTGCGGCCCGAAACATAAGCGCGTTTGGAAAAATTGTCATAATCGTTGCCCTCGAGCGAATCCAAAATACCCGCGTAGGCCCGCGCTGCCACCGCCACCGCCAAGCGACCCCCGCCGCGCAAGTTGGGAATGCCCAAGCTGCCTTCGGCGTACCATTGCCGTGCCAAACAGATCAGATCTTGCATCAAGGCGCGGTATTCGGGGGTGACGCGGCCTTGGTGTAGGGTTTCCACGCAGACCCCAAACTGAGCCATTTTGTCGGCGGGTAGGTAAACACGGCCCCGCTCGAGGTCTTCGCCCACATCTCGCAAAATATTGGTGAGCTGCATGGCCTTACCCATGGTCAGCGCCCGCTCGAGGGTTTCTGGGCCGCCACTATAACCACAAATCGGAGCGATCAACCAGCCCACCACACCTGCCACACGCCGACAATACAGCTCGAGATCGGCAAGCGTTTGGTAAGCATAGCCCTCGAGATCCATTTTCAGGCCCAAATACAGCTCATGAAATGCCTCTTTCGGTATATCAAAGCCCGAGACCGCCCAGTGCAGTGCCTGGACTACCGCCTCTGGCGCATTACACTCTTGAAGGTAGGCCAGTTCAATCTCATTCCACCACCGCTCGAGGTGAATTTGAGCCTCCTCGAGGGCCAGTTCATCCACAATGTCGTCACCAGTACGGCAAGCGGCGTACACCGCCCAAACTGCTTCACGCTGGCTGGGCGGGAAAAATCTGCTGCCAAAATAAAAGGTTTTGGAATGGTGTTGGGTCAACACACGGCATTTTTCAATAGCGCTGGTCGGTAGTGTTGGTAATGCGATTCTTGGTTTTCCAAAACTCATTCTGAACTCCAAAGTTCCTATAGCTTGCAGGATCAGGGATCATTTGACTTCTTGAATTGTTACAAAAATACATACAGCTTACAAACGAGTATACAGTTCAAGCGTTACAGCCCGCTTTTGCCACCCTTGCAGGTAGTGCATCCCTGCTTGCTCGAGGGTGTTTCGCACGGTATCCCGCTCAGGAAAGCGAATCCCACCACCAGCAAATACCTTTTGCAATGCCCGACCCGCAGGCGTGGGGGCTTCACAGAGATACATCATAAACAGTGATCCACCGGGTTTGAGCAGGCTCGCCATGCACTCCAAGGCCATGGAGGTATCGCCAAACTCATTTAGCGTAGCTCCCACTACAATCCCGTCAAAATGTTGCGCGGCAAAGGGCGCAGCCTCGAGGGTGGAATGGCACAGATTTACCGTTCCCCGCCGCCCCGCCACCTCCAGCATGGCACTCGAGGCATCCAGTGCAATCACACTCGCCCCCACGCTCGAGAGGGCGCGGGCATAGTTGCCGGTAGAGGTTCCCACATCCAGCCACACACTATTTGGCGCTGGGCGCAACCAATTCAACATCAGGGCCAGTTCTTGCTCGAGAGGAAAGGGTTGGCCCAGCAAAATTGACAGCGAGCGAACCCGCCACAGATCGTACAGTTGGGCAGTAATCCACCAATCGTTGCTTTGCTGGGCCATACTTTTGAGGGTCATGCTTGTTTGGATCATGCGTGTTTGAGTTTTAAATTGTGAAGGCTCGAGCGGGATGGGATTCATGACGGGTTCCAGCATAAGGCTGGTAGCTCGAGTGGGCTGTAGCTATTCACGAGATTTTTTCTTTCGCACCGCTCGAGTTCAAAAAATCCCCCTCGAGGATGCAATGGTTCGGAAGTTTTAGGCGGCCTTCATGCCCAGAGAAAGTAGCTTTTCTAGGCTGATTCGGCATTTCTCCCAACTCAAGTTCACAGGTAACATTGATATAATTCTTTGCGCGAAAAAGCTATTGTAGGCGCGTCTC
>JANYFS010000579.1 GCA_025359705.1 Deinococcales bacterium
TCCGTGATCCGTTGTCCGTTACTGCATGGTCATAAATATCGTGTTCCAGACGGATGAATCCTTTTTAAACAGATGAATTCATCCGTTTATTCCACAGACGAATGTTGTAGGCTCGAGTGTGATAGGCTCGAGTGAAAGCGCTTCAAATCGGTTTGAAAAAATAACGGGTGCAGCATTTACCCCAATTTTACAGAATATTTGGTTGAGATGTCGTGTATGGGGCGGGTTTGAAACCCGCGTGCTTCGCATAACTACCTACCTGATTTTTGTCTTGCGCCTCGAGGCAAATGGGGTGGAGCAGGATTTGTTTATTCTTTATTCTCAAGCGGGGTTTCAGGCGGATGCTCGAGCTGGGGGTTGAGTTCTAAACGGTGGATTTTGTCTTCGATTTTATCGGTAACACGTCGCCATAAATCACCCACATTGCGACCCGCCCGAGCGTAGCGAACACGGTATTCGGTTTCGCCTTCTTCGGGGGTTTCGGTGCTGCGTAAAAAACCATGCTCGAGCAGCAAGTCCACCACCTGTTCGGCCCGCTCGAGGGACAAACCCAAACCCTGGGCAAAATCGGGTAGGGTCATGGAACCTTCGCGCACGGTGGCATTCAGCACCCCACGCAGAGGCTCATTCAGCATGGTTAAATCGGTAGTACGAATGCCCTCTTGTAGGGGCCAAGCGGCGATTTCTTGAACCAAATGGTCGAATAAATCGTGTTCCGCATTGGACTCTGAAGTATTAGATTCTGTGCTGGATTCTGAAGTGTTGGATTCTAAATGATCTTCTGATGAGTTCATAACGGCTCCTTTTAAGCTCGAGCGTACCCATAATTACTGTACCCATTATGGCAAAAACACCAAGCACACAATGGATTGGGACGCAAATTAGGACGCACATTTAAACTCAGGCTAGGCAAGAAGTTGATCGACCACTTGGTTATAGCTTTTGGTGATCACATGGTCGGGGTAGCGCAACACGAACACTCCGCTCGAGGCTAGAGTCATCATTTCGTCGGAGTGCGGCAAAACGGCGGCTACCGTGCAGTTGTAGCTGCGTTCGACTTGTTTTTGCACATCGGCAAAGTTGTAGCTGGTGGGGGTTTTATTGACCATCATCAGCATCCGAGGGATGTCGAGCTGGCGGGCCACTTCCACGGTAACGGCGGTTCCCTGAAAATCCTGCTGGTCGGGGCGCAAAATCAGCAGCATGGCATCGGACATGGCAATCGAAAGCAAGGTTTCTTCGCCCACGCCTGGGTGGGTATCGATCACCAAAACGTCCAGTTTCATCAGTTCGATCAGCCGCTGAAAACCATCGTTCAGCAAACCCATGTCGTAGCCTTCGCGCAGAATCCGCACAATGTCGCGGCTTTTGACGCTCGAGGGAACCAGAAACACTTTTCCTTTGTGGTTGGCGGGCATTCCTACATTGTTGGTCACATCGTGAGCGGCTTCTTCGATATTGCAGTTGCCCCACAAATAATCGTTGAGGGTATGGTGCATTTGGTCTGGCTCGAGGCGAAACAAAACATGCACGCCAGGCGACTGAATATCGGTATCAATCACCCCGACCCGCAGGCCGCGTGCTGCCATCAGGGTGGCAAGATTGGCGGTACTGTTGGATTTACCCGTACCCCCGCGAAAAGAATGGACTGAGATGATTTTGGACATGGATTCCTTTGTGGTGCTAGAGGGTGGGAGGGTAAGAAAAAGATTTACTTGGCTCGAGAGAAGTGTTGTGGGACATTTGGGCGGGTTTGAAACCCGCTCCTACCAAAGATTTAACAAAACATCTTTTAATCTTTATTCATGATGCGCCCAGTGGTTGCCACGTAAGTTAATAATCCCCCTCGAGTCTCTAATCCCTTACGAATAACGAATAACCAATGACGAACCACCTATACCTCAGCAACTTCCGTTTCGGCACTTTCCTCGAGGGGTTGGCGCAACACTGCCATCATGGTGATGTCGTCGAAGGGGGGGGCTTGTCCGATGTAGGTATCCAATGCGGCCCGCATTCGGTCTACCACATCTTGGGAATCGGTAATGGGCTTCTCGAGCAGAATGTCCATCATGCGCTGCATTCCAAAAAAATGCCCGCTTTCATCTTTGGCTTCGGGTACACCATCGGTGTAGGTGAACAGTACATCACCTGGGTTCAGTTGTTCTTGACCGATGCGGTATTGTGCGCCTGGGATCATGCCCACAGCGGGGCCAGTGGGTTTGAGGAACTGGTGGGTTCCATCGGTGCGTAAAATCACGGGGGGATTGTGTCCACCGTTGATATACAGCAGATTTCCACTCGAGGGTTCAAAAATCCCAAAGAACAGCGTAACGAAATAGCCTGTAGACAGGTGGTTTTCGGTCATGTAGTTGTTGGTTCCACTGACCGCGTTCATCAGAGCGCTGCTGCCGATGCGGGGCAGGGCTTGGCGGCGTTCCCCTTTGCCGCCCAGCCAGATTTTGTCGTCGGTAAAGCTGTTGGGATCTGTCCAAGATAGGCTGTTGTTTTGCTGCGCCCCCGAGCGGATCAGGGTGCGGAACAGGGCCATAAAAATGGCGGCGGGTACGCCCTTGTCACAGACATCCGCCATCACAATTCCGACGCGGCGTTTGTTCAACAGTTCAAAACCATCATAAAAGTCGCCTGCCACTTCGCGGGCGGGGCGGAAAAAAGCTGCCAAGTCCCAGCCGCTAGGGTTGGGCAGACTTTCGGGTAAAAAGCTGGCTTGAATATCGCGCCCAATCGCCAGATCCCGCTCGATCACTTGTAGCTCAGCGTGGCGCACCACATCGCGGCGGTCTTGCTCGCCGCGAAGTACCGCACGGCGCACTTCGATACGGGCGCGAAGCAAAGTGGAAATCAAGGGCAGCACGATAAAATCGGTCAGTCCCCGCTCGAGCCATTCATGGACTTCAGCAAAGCTGTGGCCCACCACCAAAAAATGACTGAGCCGACTTTCAGGCAAATCCGCCAAGCATTCCACCCCTGCTGCGTCCGCAATCAGTACGGGAGTGGTGGGTTGGGTCTCGAGCAGGGCCAACAGGTCGGGAATGGTGCTGGCACGCTCGAGGGTATAGCCCGCTTCATGCAGCGCGGGAATCCAGCTCGAGGGGTCGAGTTCGGGCGTGGAGCTGGGGTTGACCGGTTCAAACAAAATTAGAGAAGCGTCCACAACCTTTACTCCTAGGGGTTTGCGCCGCTCGAGGGCCGACGCATGGTGAAGATGTTGCAATTGCGGTTATTCATCCGTTCGTAAGTGAAGCGGTCTACCCCACGCAAGGTCAAAAAGATCCCCAAACCGCCGATTTTACGTTCCTCGAGCGGTTTGTGCAGATCCTCTTCGGTGACTTCGGCCTCCTCGAGCGGATTGTACGGAACTGCATTGTCCTCGAGGGTGATGGTGAGGGTTTCTTCGTCCATATCGGCATAGATGGTGATGTCTCCCACCAGGCCCATCTCTTGATAGCCGTGGGTGACAATATTGGTGGCGATTTCGTCCACAGCCAAGCGCAAACGGTAAGCGGGTTTTTTCTCCAGCCCAGCCGCACGCGCAGCCTGAATTACAAAATCAGCCAGAATCTCGAGGTCGTCGAGCGTGGCGGGTACGGTCAGCGGTTCCATAGTGATCCTTGGGGACAGCAACGAAGAAGGGGACGAACAGTGTTTTGGTGTACCGATGTTTGAAAGGATATTTTCTTTCCAGATCACTCTTCGGGTCGTTTAAGGGTCAGGCACCGCCCGACCCCTACGAATGATGGATCAATGCTCTAAATCTTTTGTGTTCTCAATCTTTTACCTTTCGTAGGGGCGGGCCGCTGGCTCGCCCGTCTTTTCTCGAGGGAATTTTAATTTATTCGTATTTCTCGACAATTTCCACGCTGTGATGAAAACCGGTCATCTCGATGGTTTCATAGACTTCTTCAGTAACACCCGACAGCACAATAGGCACGTTCGAGCCTGCTTTTTGCTTAGCAAACACCAAGCCCCGCAAGCCCGCGCTTGCCATGTACTCGAGGCCGTTCATGATGATCACCAGTTTGCTGGGCTTTTCGGGGTGAGAAAATACCTGATCCACTGCTTCGCGGAAGCTGGGTGCGGCGGCGGAATCGAGTTGACCTACAAGGGTGAGGAACGCTTCGGTACCTTTTACTTCGGTGGTTATGGTAAGGGCCATGTGTGAATCTCCTTTTGTAGAACTCTAAGTAGTTTATTGAAAACGGGAAAGGCTCAAGGGTGAGAAAAAGATGGAGGGTTGGGGGGTAAACATGCCAGTCGAAACCCCCCTCGAGCCACCCTCTTTTACGAAAAACGAACCACTAAAAACGAACTACTACTTCGGCGCTTTCCCCACCAAAATAGCGCTCGAGCGTGGCCCCATCCAGAATGCGCCTTGTTCCTCGAGAGGAATTTCTTGGCCTGGGGTGCAGATGTCATGGGGGGCATCTGCGCCTGTGTTGGCGAAGATATGCCACGAAATGCCTTCGGGTAGGTGAGGTAGCTCGAAGTTGTGGCTATCCCAGTGCATGTTCAAAACCACATACACAAAGTCGTCGGTTTCGGTTCCGCCCCGTGCGTGCTTGCCATCCAGCATAAAGGCC
>JANYFS010000594.1 GCA_025359705.1 Deinococcales bacterium
GACCTACCTCGAGTCGGTGCAAAATCCTAGCTCGAGTACCCACTCGAGTATTGGTCTGGTTCCCACGATGGGCTACCTTCATGCGGGCCACGCCAGCCTATTGGGTAGGGCCAAAGCCGAAAATACTCTGGTATTCCTGACAATTTTTGTCAACCCCAGCCAATTCGCTCCCACCGACGATCTGGACAAATATCCCCGCAACCTCGAGGGGGATTTGGAGCTAGCCCGCCAAATGGGAGTGGATCTGGTTTTTGCCCCCAGCGCCGCCCAAATGTACCCCGCAAGCTTTGCCAACAGCGTGGTTCCTAGGGGTGCAGCTTTGCCGCTCGAGGGGGAACGGCGGCCTGGGCATTTTGCAGGGGTGTGTACCGTGGTGCTGAAATTATTCAATCTGCTGCGCCCCACTCGAGCCTACTTTGGTGAAAAAGATTGGCAGCAACTGCAAGTGGTGCGTCAAATGGTGCAAGATTTGAATGTCGGGGTAAATATTGTAGCTTGTCCTACCGAACGCGAAGCCTCGGGGCTGGCCCGCTCGAGCCGAAACAGCTACATGAGCGAAAGCCAAAGGCAACAGGCTAGCATCATTTCTCGCGCCCTACAGCAGACTCGAGCGGCTTTTGCGGCGGGTGAACGCGATGCCCAAAGCTTGCTCGAGGCGGGTTTAAAAGTGCTGGAGATTGACCCCGAGGTGCAGCTCGAGTATTTTAGTTTAGTAAACGAACAACTTTCCCCGATTACGGGTTTGGTTTTAGAACCACACCTAGCTCGAGTGCTATTGACTGCGCGAATGTTTGGGGTGCGTTTGATCGACAATGTAGCTCTGATTTGAATGTTTTGCTGGGTTTTGCTGGGTTCTGCTGGGTTTTACTGGGTTTTACTGGGTTTTACTGGGTTTTACTGGGTTTTGCGAATTTTTAGCTAACGGTTCCTTGGCTCGAGGGGTTATGATGAAGTCAAGCACGTAGCGGTAATAGAGATAAACAAAAAGGCGATACTCCAGTGAACCGTTCGAGTATGGTTTCAAGCATCAAACAGTTCGGCCCACTCGAGCCAGCCACGATATTCAAAGATCTGATATTCAAAGATCTGAGCAATTCCCGCAAAACGGCACTTTTTGATGTCGATTCCCAAAGGAAGTGGCCCCCAGCATGACGATTACTGATCTTCTCAAACAAATGGTTGCCAAACGCGCCTCCGACGTACATTTGCAGGTGGGTTCACCCCCTACGGGCCGAGTGGATGGTCGCTTGGTGCGTTTTGGAGACAAAAACCTCAATCAAAGCGATACTGAAGCGCTGGCAAAAGTGCTACTGAACAGTGAGCAATGGGAAGAATTCGAGTACCGCAGCGAACTGGATTTTGCCTACACCCTGCCAGGTGTGGCCCGTTTCCGCTGTAACGTTTTTCGTCAGCGCGGTTCGGTAGGCATTGTGATGCGGATCATTGGTGAAGTGATTCCCTCGTTTGAGGCGCTCGGTTTACCCGCCCAAAATATGATCGAATTCGCTGCCTTCGAGCGGGGTTTGATTCTTGTCACGGGCCAAACGGGTTCGGGCAAGTCCATGACTTTGGCTGCTATTGTGGATCACATTAACCGCAGCTACCCCTACAACGTGATCACCATCGAAGATCCCATCGAGATGCTACACAAAAACAAGCAATCCATTGTGGTACAGCGTGAAGTAGGATCGGATACCAAAGATTTTAAGACTGCGCTCAAATATGCCATGCGCCAAGATCCCGATGTGATTATGATTGGCGAGATGCGGGATCGTGAAACCGTGGAAGCCTCGCTGTCGGCGGCTCAAACCGGTCACTTGGTCTTGTCCACCTTGCACACCAACGATGCCGTCCGCACGGTCAACCGCATCATCGACTTTTTTCCACCCCATGAGCGCGACCAAATCCGGATCATGCTAGCGGATTCGTTGATTGGCATCACCAGCCAGCGTCTGTTGCCCAGGGCCGACGGCACAGGACGGGTTTTGGCCTACGAACTGATGATCAACACCCCGCTGATCAAGGATTACATTAAAGACGAGGACAAGACCGCCCAAATCAAAGAAGCCATGATCGAGGACAATGTACGGGGAATGCACACCTTCGATCAATATTTGGTGCAGCTCTACACTCAAGGGCTAATCACCCTCGAGGAAGCGCTTTCTACCGCCTCGAGTCCGCACGAATTGCGCCTGATGATCACCCGTATGGGAACCAGCGCCTTTTGAGGAAATATCCCTACTGGTCACATATTTCAGGCATTTTGAACACTCGAGGGGCTAAATTCTCTCGAGTATTCTCATTTATTTTATGTGAATTTTTATACAAAATAAGATTTATTAAGAATGAATTAAGACTGTTTGTAAGCTTCCCGTAAGAACGAAAGCGTTTTAATGAACCTATGCTTTATAGAACTGCACACGCCGACGGAGGTTCCACAGTGTCTCATTTGCCCGACTTCATCTCTAAACCTTGGTTATCCTACGGTGAAGCCGCTCAGTTATTAGGAGTGAGCATTGCTACTTTTTACCGCCTCGCTGCTTCTCATCAATTTACTACATTACAACAAGGCAAAGGCAAGGTTTGGAGCTGCCAAGACTTACTTAGTTACCGCAGCAACCATAACCAAACCAATGCACCTATGAATCAAGACCGCGCCCCTTCGATCTCCGAAAGCGCTAAGCTCGAGTTTTTTCAACTATATGGAACATTTCCTTTCGAGCGTCCCGATTTATTGGACGAATGGTGCGCCTTATTGGTGCGTCACCGCCGTGGTGAAACCAATGGTTACGCAACATCTCGCACTGGGGAATTTAATTCTTTAGCAGTTTAAATAGATGAGTAAGCGGGAATCAAATTAAGATCAAGCAAGGATTACACGTTTGAACTATTTAGAAAAGATCAGCGGTAGATGCCATTTTAGAAGCGCTTACAAGATTCAACTCAGTCCAAAAAGAATTCCCTCGAGCGACCCTTATTGACCTTTTTAAAAGGATACGTGTTTAAAAGGATATGTGGCTCGAGGGAATTCTTTTGCTCAGTATTTCTTTGATCTCAATCCACTCAGCTCGAGTGTCCCAAAACATGGCGCAGCTTGAGGGTAAACACCGAAAAAACCAAGCTCGAGTTGGCGTATTGCTCGAGCTGTTCGGTGAGTTCCAGCAAATGCTGTTCGGCGGCAAGGCGTTGCACCGTGGGCAAGCCGCGCCACAAAAAGCGCAAAACTTGGGGATGCCAACGAGCATCGAAGGCTTTTTCCAGAACTTCCGCCGCTTGCAGAGCCTCGAGCATTCCATTTTTGAGGGTTTCCACAAAGGTTCTGGCCCCTGCCAAAGCCGCTAAAACGGTTTCACGCTCGAGCAAAATACCAGGGCGACCCGCCGCAAACTCGAGCAATTCTGGGGCCACATCAGGAAAAGCTCGCTCGAGGGTTGCCGTAGCAACGGGCGCGACCAAGACTCGAGTGCAGCGGCTGATGATGGTGGGCAGCACACTTTCCATTTCGCGGGCAATAAAAATAAATAATGCGTGGTGGGGCGGCTCTTCCACCACTTTGAGCAAGGCATTGGCGGCCTCTGGGCTGAGCAGTTCGGCCCCATCAAAGATCACCACTTTGCGGCGAAAACTGGCCCCCAGCTCGAGCCATTCCAAC
>JANYFS010000635.1 GCA_025359705.1 Deinococcales bacterium
GCTGATTCGGCACCTCAAGGAACTGGGCATCAACACCCTCGAGCTGATGCCGGTCCACGCCCATGTGGACGACGCTTTTTTGATTGATAAGGGCTTGAGCAACTACTGGGGTTACTCGAGCCTGAGCTACTTTGCCCCCGAGGTGCGCTACCGCAGTGGCCGGGAGCCGGGGTCCGAGGTGCGCGAGTTCAAGCAGATGGTCAAAACCCTGCACAAAGCGGGCATCGAGGTGATTTTGGACGTGGTGTACAACCACACCGCCGAGGGCAACCACCAGGGACCGACCCTGAGCTTCAAGGGCATCGACAACCCCACCTACTACCGCCTGGGACCCAACCCGCGCTTTTACTTCGATACCACCGGAACCGGCAACAGCTTAAATGTGCGCCATCCACAAACGCTCCAGCTCATCATGGACAGTTTGCGCTACTGGATTCAGGAGATGCACGTAGATGGCTTCCGTTTCGATCTGGCTTCGGCACTGGCAAGAGACTTGCACGCGGTCAATCAGCTCTCCAGCTTTTTTACCATCATTCACCAAGATCCGGTCATCAGCCGCGTCAAATTGATTGCCGAACCTTGGGATGTGGGCGACGGCGGCTATCAGGTGGGCAATTTCCCCGTGGGCTGGGCCGAATGGAACGGCATGTTCCGCGATACCACACGGGCTTTTTGGAAGGGTGACGGCGGCATGGCTTCGGAGCTGGGATACCGACTGACTGGCTCGAGCGACCTCTATCAAGACGATGGACGGCGGCCCTACTCGAGCGTGAATTTTATTACCGCTCACGACGGTTTTACCTTGCGCGATCTGGTCAGTTACAGCTTCAAGCACAACGAAGCCAACGGTGAAGGCAACCAAGACGGCAGCAACCACGAAAACTCGTACAACTACGGCCTCGAGGGTGAAACCGCCGATCCCAAAATAAAAGCAGTACGCTTGCAACAACAGCGCAATTTGCTGGCGACTTTGTTTTTGTCGCAGGGCATTCCCATGCTGGTGATGGGTGACGAAATCAGCCGTACCCAAAAAGGCAACAACAACGCCTACTGTCAAGACAATGCGATCAACTGGGTCAATTGGAACCTCTCCGATGAACAACGCAAATTGCTCGAGTTCACCAAACAAGTGATCCGTTTGCGGATGAGCCACCCCTCGTTGCACCGCGCTCACTTTTTTAAGGGTCGTGCCATTCGGGGCAGCGAAGTCAGCGATTTAATTTGGTTGCGCCCCGACGGAAAAATGATGACCGATGCCGACTGGGGCAACCCGATCACCAAAACCATTGGGATTTTTCTTTCAGGCAATGGCATCGACGACATCGATGAGGAAGGTAACGGCATCCACGATGACCATTTACTGCTGCTGCTCAATGCCAGCGAACTCGAGATGGAATGCACCCTGCCCGTTTTTGATCGCCCACTCGAGTGGAGGTTGGAGCTAGATACCAGCGACGAGCGACAATACCAACCCATTCACGGCGGCAGAGTACGGGTCAAACCCCGCTCGCTCAAGTTGTTCTCGAGTCCATCTGGCACACGTTAGAGCAGTTGTCCGTTATCTGTTTAGAAGAACGTTACAAATATCGTGTCTCAGACGAGTGAATAATTTTTTTAGTGGCGCAATTTATCCGTTCATTACTTTGGCAAATGCTCCAATCTCGAGGTAGATTTATGATTTTTTTGGGATAATTTTTTGGGATAATTTTCGTAAAAAACCTGTGATCAAGCAACGCTCGAGTGAAGCTATTTCATTTGGGTGTTTTTGTTGGTTCGCATGTCTATACATAGATGGCAGTTAAAATGGAAATGGTTCCATTTCACCATTGACTTCGCCACGGGATTTGATTCTAATGAAGGTACAATGCTTAAAAATCAATCCAGCAGCGCTTGGCGGTCTGCGGGTATCACTGTACCCATCCTCACCCTCTCCCTCTTTTTATCCAGTTGTGGAAATTCTGCCATTCGCTCGAGCAATCCCGCTAGTACCCCTACCTCCAGCGTTCCCACCAGCAATCCCAGCAATCCCACCAGTGAACTCTTCAACTCGAGCGCCTTGACCAACCCCGCAGGAATGCAGGATTGGCGCAAAGAAAGCATTTATTTTGTGCTGGCAGACCGCTTTGCCAACGGCTCGAGCGCCAACGACAGCGGCCCCAACCGCAATGCGGGCGATATTTCGGATACCAGCAACCCACTGGCTTGGCACGGGGGGGATTTGGCAGGGATCAAACAGAAAATTATTGACGGTTACTTCAAAAAAATGGGCTTTACCGCCTTGTGGATCAGCCCCGTTTATTTACAGGTTCCCGCCATTGTCACAGGTGCGGGCAGCCCCAGCCAAGGGAAACCTTTTGCGGGCTACCACGGCTATTGGGCCGAAGATTTTATGCAGGTCGATCCGCACTTAGGAACCTTGCAAGAGCTGAAAGATGTGGTGCAGTGGGCGCATTTTAACGGCCTGAAAGTGGTGCAAGACATGGTGGTCAACCATGCGGGTTACGGCTCGAGCCTGACCCAGCTCCATCCCGATTGGTTTCACCCCGAATGTATCAATTATAGCGATGTCTTGTGTCCATTGGCGGGTTTGCCCGACTTTGCCCAAGAAAACCCCGCTGTCACCCAATACCTCAATCAATCGGTGAGCTTCTGGCGGCAGAACGTCGGCATCGATGGCATCCGTATGGACACCATGAAACACGTTCCAGATAGCTACTGGTCGCAGTTTTTTGGGCCTTTGGGCGTGGGTCAGCCCACCAGCATCTGGACGGTGGGCGAGGTGTTCAACTATAGCCCTTCGGCCCTGAACCGCTTTTTGCAATTGGGTTCGCCCTCGGTGCTGGATTTCCCATTGTATGGGGCCATGCGCGATTCTTTGGCAAAAAATGGTTCGCTGAATGCGGTTGCCGATGTTTTTGCTCAAGACAAATCCTACAGCGATGCCAGCCGCCTGAGTACCTTTGTGGACAACCACGATGTGCGGCGTTTTATGTCCGAAGGCATCGAAAGTGGCATCTCCAAAGCCAATCAGCTCGAGCGCTTAGATGCGGCCCTGTCCTTGATGTTTACCTCGAGGGGAACCCCCGTGGTCTATTACGGTAGCGAAATTGGTATGGAGGGCAAGGGTGATCCCTACAACTATCCTACGGGCCAAACCAACCGCGAGGATATGAACTTTACTCAAGCCAGCACTTCGCCGTTAGTACCGCGCATTGCTGCCCTGAACGCGGCTCGTAAGCAATACCCCGCGCTGACCTTGGGCGCACAAAACGAAATCTGGCGGCCCAATGGCGGCCCCAACATCTACGCCTTCCAGCGCACTTTGGGGGGGCAAGCACCCGTGGTGGTGGTGGTCAACGGTTCGGATAGCGCGGTAAATTTAGCAACCCTGTCTGGCGGAGGAATTCCTTTGGGTCTGGCCTGGTCGGGAGCCTCTCTACTCGAGATCACCGGCAAAAGCCACGGTCTGAGCTTGCAAAATAACCAACTGGTCGGCAGCATTCCTGCCCGCAGCACCTTGGCCTTCAGCTCGAGCAACACCTGCGCCACCCAAATACCCGTCGGCGATCTGAGCAACGTGGTAGCCCAGCCTAAAGACGGAGAAATGCTGCTCAAATGGAACCTCTCGAGGGACTGTCAGGTCACGGGCTACCGCGTCTACCGCTCGGTGGGCCTGCCTGGTTTCCCCGAAAAACCCACGGTACTGATTGGAGCTGCGCTTAGCGCCAATACCTCCCGTTTTGTGGTTCCCAAACTGACCAACGGCAATGTCTACAATTTTAGGGTGGCTGCCATCAACGCTTGGGGGCAAGAGTCCATAGGAATCACCGTCAAAAGCAGCCCCACCGACCATTTTGGCCTGACCGTTCACTTCAAAAAGCCCCCCGCTTGGAACAATGCCAATGTGTATTACTGGAATCCCGATGCCGATCCGCCACTGGCGGGGGTAGGCTGGCCCGGTGTGCCGATGAATTCGGAAGGCACCTGCACCTGGTACACCTATTTCTTGCCCAATACCTTGTCCAGCAACCTGATTTTCAATAGCAATGGCTCCCCGCAAACTGCCGACCTCTTCCGCGACAAAGAAGGCTGGTTTGATGGCAACACCAACACCTGGTCGGATACTTTGCCCCTCGAAACAGGGCCACTGGCAGCCCCCTCGAGCTTGAAAGCCACCCCAGGGCTGAGCAGTATTGCCCTAAAATGGACCGTCTCGAGTGATTGCCGTACCGTGGGCTACCGTGTTTACCGCGCGGCTAAGGGTAGTGGCAGCTTTACTTTGCTGACCCCCAGCCCCATTACCAATCCCAGCTTCAGCGACACTCCTGCGGCCCTGCTGGGCGGCTACACCTACAAAGTGGTGGGGGTGGATGCCAGCAGCCAAGAAAGTGCGCCGATCACTGTGGATACCAATTTGGTCTCGAGCGTGAGTGATTTGGTGGTCTACTTCAAGAAACCCTCGAGCTGGAGCAGCGCCAATATTCACTTCTGGAATGTGGATGCCAGCCCCCCCATTTCGGGCAGCAACTGGCCTGGGGTCGCTATGACCGATACGGGCAACAGTTGGTACAAATACACCTTCCCCAAAGCCAGCCTTGCCAACTTCTTGTTCGTCGATCCCAACAACACCAACAACAAATCCAGCGATCTGGCCCGCAATGTTTCGGGTTGGTACTGGGGAGACGGTTGGTATAACAATCAGCCCACTCTAAACGGCATCACGGTTTACTTTAAAAAGCCCGTTACTTGGAATGCCCCCAACATCCACTATTGGAATGTACAAGCCAATCCCGCGATAAACGGAACCAACTGGCCTGGAGTCGCCATGACTTTGCACTCGAGCGACTGGTATAAATACACCTTTACAGGTGCTACCCAAGCTAGCTTGCTCTTCAACAACAACGCTTCCCCACAAACCAGCGACTTCACCCGCACAGGGGACGGTTGGTATGATGGAAACGCTTGGACAAATGATCAGCCTTAAAATGTTTTAAAAAAGCTTCTCTCGAGAACACAAAAATAATAATGTAGGGGCAGGTTTTAAAACCGCCCATCCTGCAAAAGCTAAAGTCAAATTTCAAATGTAAAACTCCCCTCGAGCGTCAAATACATAAAACAACATATCAAATCAACACAAAGAAGAACCCCCTTCAGGCTCGAGGGGGTTCTTCTTTTAGGGGGTATTTAATTAAAGATATGTGCGTTAGAAATTCAGTTTCAGACCCAAAGCCACATTCACACCCAACTTGTTGGTAACGGCGCTATCCAAGCTGTAGCTGGGACGCACTTCACCAAACAAGCCGATATTGCTAAATAAGCTAAAGTCTGCACCCAAAGCACCCGCAATGTAGGGGCTGGTGCTGCCACCGCCAAACTTGGCTCCTGCACCCACGCCAATATAGGGAGTAAAGCCACCCGAACCCAAATCTCGAGTCAGCAAGACATCGGCTCCAAAGGTTTTGCTGCTGAGGTTATAGGCTCCTTCGGCACGCAAACCAAAACCCGCTACAAAGCTACGCAAACCCAATTGAGCATTCAGATTTACCTTATCGGTAAAACTGGCGGCGGCGCTGGGCAAAATAGGATAGTCGCCTCCCAAAGCCACATAAAAATTCCGACGCACAGGAGCCGCCTCACTGCTGACCACTACAGGTTGGTCTGGCAAAATAACCGTGGTATCGGTATCGGTTTTGGGCTTGGTATCGGTCATGGTATTGCCTGTAGGTTTGGTTTCGGTCATCGCACCCGTGGTTCCCGCATCCCCTTTGGGGCCGGTTGCACCTGCTGGCCCAGTGTCTCCTTTATCCCCTTTGGGGCCGATTACGCCTGCTGGCCCAGCGTCTCCCTTATCCCCTTTAGGGCCGGTTGCACCTGTTGCGCCTGCTGGCCCAGTGTCTCCTTTGGCTCCAACTTCACCTGCGGGGCCGATTGCACCTGCCACACCCACTTGACCCATCTCGCCTTGCTCACCTTGGTCGCCCTGCTCACCTTTTTCGCCCGCTGGCCCTTGAGGGCCAACCGCACCTACACTACCCATTTCACCTTGGTCGCCTTGCTCACCTTTTTCGCCCGCTGGCCCTTGAGGGCCAACTGCGCCTGTCACACCTGCCATACCCATTTCGCCGGGGTCGCCCTTATCCCCTTGCTCACCTTGGTCGCCTTGCTCACCTTTTTCGCCTGCTGGCCCTTGGGGGCCAACTGCGCCTGCCACACCAGCCATACCCATTTCACCGGGGTCGCCCTTATCCCCTTTGGGGCCAGGAATTTTGCTGGCGGCTTCCACTGCTTGCAATTTAGCCATGAGATCGGCAACTTGGGCTTGCAAGTCTTTAACGCTATTCTCGAGGGTCAACACCACCGCGTCACGGTCGGTATTGGATTGCTCGAGCGCATCCAAACGCGCTCCCATCTTCTCGAGTTCGGGTTTAACCTCCTCCATACCCTTGGTCACAATATCTTTGCCCGCAGCATCCATCTTGCTCAGTGCGCCGTCTTGCAGCAAACGGTAAAAGATCAAGGCCGCTTGATAGCGGGTTAGCGGCGCATCACCACGGAAGGTAAGATCGGGGAAGCCGCGCAAAATACCCAGATCGCTGACATACTTGACCGCATTGGCGGCCCAGTGTCCTGCGGGAACATCGGTATAGCTGGCGGGAGCAGTTACTTTGGGGCCTTCTTGGGCGCTGGAAAGTCCACCGAGGCTGAGGGCAAGGAACACGGGAAAAAGTAAATGTTTACGCATAGAAAAAGACCTCCAAAACCTCGAGAGTTGCTGCAAGCAAAAATTCCGACTGGGAATTTCGATCATGTGCCTCTGGATTCGGTACCCACCAAACCAATGGCAGCATACGTATAAACACCCTATCCATATCAAATGAACAAAGCCTGAACATTTCCTATGCAAGCGTTGGTTTGACCTTGGTTATTGGGTTCACACGGTCTTGGCTAATTCTTTAAGGCCTGATCAGACATCCGTCAGCTTTTGGACATTATATGTCTGAGACGATTATTTTTCTCGAGACTCGAGCAATCTCTGGCTTCATTCCTATTTCCCCATGTTCCTTCCTTAGCCATCCCATATACTCATTTCATGAGTCAAATTCACATCCACGGTCAAAGTGGCGACATTGCCCCTTATGTTTTGTTACCAGGAGACCCAAACAGAGCGCGTTGGATTGCCGAAACCTTCCTGGAAAACCCCAAGCTATACAATGAAAACCGCAGTTTACTAGGCTTTACGGGCAGCTATAAAGGTGTGCCTGTCAGCGTGCAGACCACAGGCATGGGTTGCCCTACCACCTCGATTGTGGTGGAGGAAGTGATTCGTTTGGGAGCCAAATATCTGCTGCGGGTGGGAACCTGCGGAGCCTGCGCTCCCCATTTAAAATCGGCGGATTTGGTGATTGCCCAAGGTTCGGTTCCCAACGACGGAACCACCCGCCAGTATCTGGGCGGCGCACCCTATGCCCCTCTCTCGAGCTATGAACTGCTGGAAACCCAAGTCCGCGCCGCTCGAGCGCTGGGTTTTGCCCCCCATGTGGGCCTGATCATGACCGAGGATGCCTTCTACGCCTCGAGTCCAGAACATGCCAAACTATGGGCCTCGAGAAGCGTTTTGGCCTTTGAGATGGAAGCCAGTGTGCTGTTTTTGTTGGCAGCCATGCGCGGTGTGAAAGCAGGCTGTATGCTCACGGTCAGCAACAACATTGGCGACCCCGAATTGATTATTCCCGAGAAGTTGCAGCAAGGTGTCTCGAGGATGGTAGAGGCGGCGCTCGAGAGTTTTGTTTTGCATAGAAATGAAGTAAGAGGGTAAGAGGGTAAGAAAAAGATTATTGGCTCGAGGGAATTTGTAATACAGAAAAGATTATTGGCTCGAGGGGATTTTGTTTATTTTACGAATAACGAATAATAAACTACAGAACGGATAACGGATAATGGATAACGGATAACGGAAAATACAAGGAGTACACATATGTTCGACGTAGAATTTGACCACATCTTGCTAGACCAACATGGGCCGCTGGCGATTTTGACCATAGATCGACAGAATCAAATGAACGCCCTGAATACGGAAGTTCTTTCGGAAATTGCTGAGGCGCTCGAGCGAGTTGTAGAGGAAGCCAGTATTGAGGCGCTGATTATTACGGGAGCTGGAGATAAAGCTTTTGTGGCGGGGGCGGATATTACCCAGTTGGTTAAGCTCGAGAGTGCATTTCAGGCCCGCGATCTCAGTTTGTCGGTACAGAATATTTTTCAGGATTTGTCGCAATTGCCCTTTCCTACCGTGGCAGTGATCAATGGATTTGCTTTGGGCGGCGGCCTCGAGCTAGCCTTGGCCTGTGATATTCGGATTGCCAGCCCCAAAGCCAAGTTGGGCTTTCCAGAAGTGCATTTGGGTCTGATTCCTGGCTATGGCGGAACCCAACGCCTGCCCCGCCTGATCGGTGCGGGCCGCGCCCTAGATTTGCTGCTGACGGGCCGCCATGTTCCTGCCGATGAAGCCCTGAGCATGGGTTTGGTCAACTATGTCAAAGACAATCCCCTCGAGTTTGCCCGTGAATACTTGCAAAATATGCTGACCAAGGGCGGCCCGCTGTCTTTTGGTTTGATCAAAGAAGCCGTGCGGCGCGGTATGGACAGCAATTTTACCGATGGCCTCGAGATAGAAGCGGATTTGTTTGGTTTGATTAGCACCAGCATGGATGCCAAAGAGGGAGCCAAAGCGTTCCTCGAGAAGCGTAAGGCGGTGTTTAGAGGGGAGTGAGTCGCTGCGCTCGAGAGTAAGAAAGTAAGAGGGTAAGAAAAAGATCTTTAATCTTTCAATCTTTTATGTAGGGGTGCAGCACACTGCACCCAACTCGAGCAATCCCAATAAAGATCACCTCTCGAACCACCTAATCTTTTACGAATAACGAATAACGAACGAATAACGGAAAACCCCAAATGGATACCCCAAAAAACAGCAAACCAACCAAACCCGACAACGAAAAACTCACCCTCGAGGTCACTGGAGGGAAGCTCTCTGAAGTGGAAAAAAAAGGCAACCCTGCCGAATACCGTACCCTCGAGTTTTCTACGCCGCGTACCAAACTGATCGAGGGCGCAGACGCGGCAATTCGTTTTGATCTGCAAAATTATCCCAAGGCAATGGCGGCCTATCACGCCCTGACCTCTGATGCCGAGGCGCTGGCGCTGTGGGATGTGTCCAACTACATCACCATGCGAAAGCTGGGCTACAACGATCATGGGCGGGTTCATGCTTGGGTGACGGGCGCAGCAAGCATGGCGATTTTGCAACTGCTGCTCGAGGGGGATGTCAAGCTGGATGTGGTGGAATCGGGCGTGGGGGATGTGGATGATACCTTTTTGGTGGTCATTTTGGGAACCATGCTGCACGACATTGGCAATAGCGTTCACCGCGCGGCCCACGAGCAGTACAGTGTTATTTTGGCAATGCCGATTTTAAACCGCATTCTCGAGCCAATTTATCCCGATCTGTTTAAGCGCACCAAAATCCGTGCGGCAGCGCTGCACGCCATCAATTGCCACGACCTGAACCCCTTGCCCCTGACCCTCGAGGCCAGTGTTACCGCAGTGGCAGACGGCACCGACATCACCAAAGGACGCGGGCGCAAAGCCTTTCAACTGGGTAGTGTGGATATTCACTCGATTTCGGCGCTGGCGGTGGATAGTGTCAGTATTTTGCGAGGCCGCGAAAAACCCGTTGCCATCGAAGTGATCATGAACAATTCGGGCGGGATCTTTCAGGTAGAAGAAATCATGGCCCCCAAAATCATCCGCTCGAGGTTGTCCAAATATGTGGAGCTGAACGTGCGTACCGCCGAAGACAAACCCGAAGAACGCATTGTGCGGCGGGTTCGGCTCGAGGGCGGGGAGTTTGTGAATGATCTGGAATAATCTCGAGTGATTAAAGCAGTTGTTCGTGATCCGTTTAAAAAATGGTCAAAAATATTGTGTGACAGACAAATAAAGATTGTGTGACTCGAGGTTTTTTCGATTTTCTCAAGCCAAATTCTGTTTATTTGATCCCAAAACCCCCATTCACTTGCAGCGCCTGCCCTGTAATATAGCTCGAGGCGCTCGAGGCTAAAAAGGCGACCACAGCCCCGAATTCGTCGGGGTCGCCAATTCTGCTCATGGGGATGCTGCTCAGTAGGTTTTCTTTTTGCTCTGGGCTGTACAGCGAATTCAGCCGTTCGGTGGCAAAATACCCAGGGGCCACCGCATTGACCGTGACTCCGTGCGGGGCTACCTCGAGGGCCAAAGTTCGCAAATAGTTGGTCACAGCCGCACGCAAAGCATTGGACACCGCAATGTTGGGGTTGGGCCGTTCTACGGTCATGCTGGTGATGGCAATCACGCGGCCCCAACCTTGCGCCTGCATATGGGGCATCAAGCCTTGTGCCAAACGTACTGTAGACATAAAAGTCAGCTCGAAACCTTTGTACCAGTCCGCCTCGCTCATCTCGAGGGCTTTGCCTGGGGTTGGGCCGCCTGCATTGGATACCAAAATATCCATCCTCCCACAGCGCTCGAGCAAATCCGCCACACCCTGCACACTGGAAACATCCCCCACCAAACCTCTGGCTCCCGTCTCGAGGGCTGCTTTTGCCACCTCAAGTTCATTCCTTGCAACCAAGGTGACATTTGCTCCCAACCGCTCGAGCTGCCGCACCGTTGCCAAGCCCAAACCCTTGCTGCCCCCTGTGACCAAAGCCGTTTTTCCCTCGAGCGAAAAGATATGGTTTTGCATGGGTTTAGTGTATCGGGTTTGGAAGATCAGACCATCTGTTCCGTCTGCTCCAAGATGCGGTGTAACAAACTTAGCAGTGTGATCCGTTCTGGCTCGGCAAAGCTGCCAAACGATCTTACCAAAACGCTGTTGGCAATCTTTCGCCCCGCCTCGAGCGTACTTAGTCCCGTTGGAGTCAAATGATGTTCGATCCTGCGCCCCCGACCCGAGCGCCGTTCGATCCATCCTTGGGCATAAAGCCGATTGGCAAGCGTGCCAAAGGCTTGATCGCTTTGAAAGGTCTCGAGGGCCAAATCATGGGCAGAAGCTCCCACATTTCGTGCTATAGCTCGTAAGGCATCCCACTGCGCCAAAGTTGTCCCCACTCGAGCCAGTTCCACCTCGAGGGTGCGGTGATGGCGGTATTGCACCTGCTTGATCGCTCGACCCAAAACTTCCAATTCGACAGACTCCACTTCTACAGACATAGTGGCATTCTAGCAGTTTGAGTAAACTTGCATATATAAACATATTGATTTATAATAGCAGCCTCAAGACCCACACTCACCCCTCATCACCCATTCAAGTAGTGCAAGGAAACTTTATGACCACTCCCACAAACCAACCCACAGCCCATACCTTTCACCCACACCCCGACCTTGAGGTCACCCTGAGCGAAGCAGGAAGCGGGCGCACTATCCTGATCTTGCATGGAGGTGGTGGCCCTTTTACTGTTGACAGCCTTGCCCAGTACTTAGCAAATCACTCGATAAACCCCATGCACACCCTCACCCCCACCCACCCAGGTTGGAATGGTACTCCTCGGCCCGATTGGTTTTGTGGCATCGACGATCTTGCTTTGACCTATTTGCAGTACCTCGAGGATCGGAAGCTTAGCAACGTTGTAGTTATTGGCACATCGATTGGCGGTTGGATTGCTTCCGAAATGGCACTACGAGACAACGCAAGTCGGATTACAAACCTGATTTTGATTGATCCCGTGGGGGTACAGGTCGATGGTGCTGAGATACGCGATTTCTTTAGCCTCGACCCGCGTGGTGTTGCCGAATATGCCTATCACGACGCACAGCGCTTCTATTTCGACCCCGCCACCCTGCCACCCGAACAACTGTCTCGCCAGAAAGCCAATGTTGCCACCCTACGGATTTTTGCAGGCGAGCATATGTATGATCCCAAACTGTTGCGCCGCCTCAAGCGGGTCAAAGTCCCCACTTTGATTATTTGGGGTGAAAGTGACCGCATTGTTACCCCAAACTATGGAATTGGGTATGCCGCCGCCTTCCCAAATGCCCGCCTCGAGGTAATTAAAGAGGCTGGACATCTACCACACATTGAACAACCCGCTGCGGTTTCTGCACTTATTGACGGTTTCTTGATTTGACGGTTTCTTGATGGACAAACGTACTCAACAAAACAGAGTGAGTGACAACGACTTGACTTAGAGTTCACTCTAAGGTTTAAGGTAGATACGTGGACGGGAGAAGCATCAAACAGGCAGCGCTCGAGCTGGGAATGAGCGAGCATACCTTGCGGTTTTACGAAAAAGCGGGAATCATTGCCCAAGTGGAGCGCAACTCGAGCGGATACCGCAGCTACAGCAACCGTGACCTCGAGATTTTGAAATTTGCCCTGCGGCTGCGCCAAACCGCCATGCCCCTCGAGCAGATCAAACACTATCTGCATTTGCTGCGCGAAGATGCCGAGCCAGAAACCCGTTTGCATCTTTTACTGGAACACCTCGAGCGGATTGAGGGCAGCATTCAGGCGCTCGAGGAAGCCAAAACCCTACTCGAGTACAAGGTCGGTCTTTATCATAAAACTTTGGCCTCACCCGTTTTAACAGGAGAATGATATGCAACAGCGCACTTTAGGCACACAAGGACTTCAGGTTTCGGCAATGGGACTGGGCTGCATGGGCATGAGCGAATTTTATGGGGAGGCCGATGAAACCGAATCGATTGCCACCCTCGAGAAAGCGCTCGAGCTGGGAATCAACTTTTGGGATACCTCGGACATGTACGGCCCGCACACCAACGAAATTTTGTTGGGCAACTTTTTGCAAGGCCGCCGCGAACAAGTGGTTTTGGCAACCAAGTTTGGGATCAATCGAGATGCCACCGCGCAAACTCGAGTGCTGAATGGTCGCCCCGAATATGTGCAGAGCGCCTGCGAAGCCTCGCTAAAACGTCTAAAAACCGATCATATCGACCTGTATTATTTGCACCGCCTCGATCCACAAACCCCCATCGAAGACACCGTAGGCGCAATGGCGGAGCTGGTCAAGCAAGGCAAAGTGCGCTATTTGGGATTGTCCGAAGTCTCGAGCGCCACCTTGCGCCGCGCCCACGCCGTCCACCCGATCAGTGCGGTGCAAAGTGAGTACAGCCTGTGGAGCCGAGATGTAGAGCAAAGCCTGTTTCCCGCGCTGCTCGAGCTGAATATCGGATTTGTACCCTACAGCCCACTGGGTCGGGGCTTTCTGACGGGCAGCATCAAAACCCCCGACGACTTTGCCCCTGATGATTTTCGCCGCAGTCAGCCGCGCTTTATGGGCGATAACTTTTACAAAAACCTCGAGCTGGTAGCGCAGGTCAAAACCTTGGCCCAAAGTAAAAGTTGCACTCCAGGTCAACTGGCCCTGGCTTGGGTACTGGCCCAAAACCCCAACTTTTCCCCCATTCCTGGCACCAAACGCCGCAGTTACCTCGAGGAGAATGTGGGGGCAATGACAGTAAACCTTGATCATGCCGATCTGGAAAGCCTCGAGCGGATTTTTGCACAGGTGCTAGGGGAACGCTACGGCGAACTCTCAATGAAAATGATTCAGAATTCCTAAACTAGAAAAGAACCTACCCCTCGAGTGCATATGGCTCGAGGGGTAGGTTTTTAAACTCGAGTGCAAAAATAATTTTTGTTTTCCTAGTGTTGCGAAGTAGTCATCATCATCGAATGCATATACGCTCAAGAGGTGTTTAACTCGATAGATGTTTGGCTCGAGATTTAGCGGCTATTTGCCCCGAACTTTCGCAGGAGCGGTTCACTGTACTTGTTTGGTCAACCAAAAAACCTTATTCTAGTTGACGTGAATCTTCTCGAGCAACTCACCGATCAATTCCAAAGCGGGGAAACCCTAGCCACCCAACTGGGGGTATCTCGAGCGGCGGTGTGGAAAGCGGCACAGGCACTCGAGGAGAGCGGTTATCCCCTCGAGCGCTCACGGGGGGGCTACCGCTGGGAACCAGGCACACCCCACCCTCAAGCGCTGGCAGCCGCGCTGCGGGGCCGCTTTGGGCAAAACTATCACTATTTGGGCGAAGTGGGCAGCACCCAAGACTTCATCAAAAATTTGGTCAATCCAAAACCCACTCGAGGGAACCCACCACTCGAGCCACACGTTACAGAAAACACAACCCCGCTCGAGGGAACTGTGGTGCTTGCCGAGCGCCAGACTGCTGGGCGCGGGCGGCGGGGGCGCGGCTGGGTCTCGAGTCGGGGGCTGTACTTTTCGGTGGTGTTGCGTCCCGCAGGGCCGCTGGAAAACCTCCCCTTTCTTTCTCTGGCAGCGGGAGTAGCGGTGCAGGCGGCCTGCGGTTTGGGCGGCCTAAAGTATCCCAACGATATTTTGGCCCCAGATGGTCGCAAAATGGCAGGCATTCTGCTCGAGGCCGAACTGCGCGGCGAGGAAGCCCGCCAAGTGATTTTGGGAATTGGCCTAAATACCTCCGCCGTGGGCCTTCCCGCAACCGCCGCTGCCCTAGACGAATTCCGCAGTGTCACTAACCCTGTCTCGAGGGTGGAACTTTTGGCCCAGATTTTATTCCAGCTCGAGCATTGGCTGGCCCAACCCACTGCCGAAATCGTGCAAACCTGGCGCAAAGCCAGCGTCACTTTAGGTCAAAATGTCCGCATTCACCTGCAAGGCAGCACCTTCGAGGGAACCGCCCTAGATCTGGACGATACAGGCGCACTCCTCTTGCAA
>JANYFS010000636.1 GCA_025359705.1 Deinococcales bacterium
TTGCCCCATAAGTTATCGCTATATCAATCTTTAACTATCAAGCTAAAAAACAATTCAACATCATCTGACGGTGATGGCTTTTTAATTAAAAACATAAAAAGACGTTCAGAAAATGGAAAATATCATAAATTTAACCGCCACAACCCTCTTTAAAGAATTCTCACTTAGTTGTCTATACAGCCCTCGAGCGCATTTTAGCAGGTGATTTACACACCCCTAAAAAACCTTTTACTCCTCGAGCTAGCTAGATGATTTGTGGGTAAGCTCTGCCTTCCACAGCACGCTCGAGTTTAAAAGCAGTCACCTGACCGCTTGGGTCTTTTAAGTGGACGAATTGCTTTTGAATATCCCAAACCGTGTAAACAACATTTTTCAGCTCCCACTGTGCATCAATCTCGAGTCCTGGAGGCAATTTAAAATCCTCGAGTTGGGCAACACTTCCCATATTTCAACCCCTCGAGTATGCTGATTTGGCCTCGAGTGGTGTGTTTCATGACAATTGGGTAGGTTTTTATGGGGAAAACACTTTCACTTCTGCAAACTGCTGGGTAAGCTCGGCATAAGTTTGAACGGAAGTGCTTCTACACTTCCGTTCATTTCTATTGACTTGAAAGGGGTGTCGCCCTATGAAGAACTCTAGCAAAAAAACTGTCCAGAAACAAGAGAAAAAGCGACTCGAGGGGCTAAAAAAGTGGGCAATTGTCCTTGGCATTCTGCTCACTGTCCTCAAAATCGCACTCACCCTGAGCGCACTGTTTGGGGGTTTGTTGGGTAAATAATGCAAGAGGCCAAATCTGATTAAATGAAACACATCCCCTTGAGCGCACACCCCCAGAAATGGGGGCTTTTTTTATTCCCCTCGAGCGCAACCCCTTCTCACTTTTCGCCCTGAAAGTTCGCGCTTGATGTGGTAAAACTCAAGTATGGAATTTACGCCCACCAAAACCAACCTCAGTGTTGGTCAAACCCTACACGGCTACACGGTTCAGCGCATTGCCGAATTGCCCGATATTCAAGCCCAATTCATCCAGCTCGAGCATATCAGCGGGGCCAAACACATTCACATTGCCCGCGACGACGATAACCATAGTTTCACCTCGGTTTTTCCCACCGTGCCGCAAGACTCCACAGGTGTGGCCCATATCCTCGAGCATATGGTTTTGGCGGGTTCGCAAAAATACGATTGTAAAGATCCCTTTTTCTCGATGATTCCGCGCAGCCTGAACACCTTTATGAACGCCTTTACCAGCTCGGATTGGACCGCATACCCCTTTTCCACCCGCAATCAAGCCGATTATTTCAATTTGCTTTCGATCTATTTGGATGCGGTTTTTTTCCCGCTTTTAACCTCCCATACCTTTATGCGCGAAGGCCACCGTCTCGAGTACACCAATCCCAGCGATGCTTCGAGCGGCTTGGCTTTTCAGGGGATTGTGTTTAACGAAATGAAAGGCGGCATGGCTTCAGACTCGGCGGTGATGAGCGAGCTGCTGGGGCAGGCGGTTTATCCCGATTTGACCTACGCCCATAACTCGGGTGGTGATCCCGAAAACATTTTGGATTTGACTTGGGAAAACCTGCGTGCCTTTCATGCCAAGCACTATCACCCGTCCAATGCCTATATGTTCAGCTATGGAAACTTGCCCCTCGAGCGGCATCTCGAGGCGATCAACCGCTTGGCCCTGAGCAGCTTTGAAGCGCTCGAGGTGGATACTTCCATTCCAGATCAAGCCCGTTTTACCGCGCCACACACGCTCGAGGGTACGTATCCTTCCAGCGAAACCGAGCGCAAAAGCCAAGTGGCTTTGTCTTGGATGACCGTGCCGAGTTTTGATTCCTATCAGGTTTTGCAAATGCAGGTTTTGTCCGATGTATTGCTGGGCAACCCCGCCGCACCGCTGCGAAAAGCCCTGATCGACTCGAGCCTGGGGGAAAACTTGGCTTCGGGCAGCGGTTACAGCAACGATTTCCGCCAGGGCCGTTTTGGTGCGGGCCTGAAAGGAACCGATCCCCAGCACGCCGAAGCGATTCAAAAGATCATTTTGGACACCCTCGAGACGGTAGCCCAAACGGGTTTAGATGCGAATGCAGTGGAAAGCAGCCTGCACCAGCTCGAGATACAGACCAAAGAAGTTTCCAACAGCGGTTTCCCGTACAGCTTGCGTTTGTTTTTTGGGGTGGCAGGAACTTGGATCTACGGTGGTGATCCGCTTGCGGAGCTGAACTTCAACCAAAACCTCGAGCGGCTGCAACTCGAACGCCAGGCTCCCAACTTTTGGCAAGATCTGATCCGCCGTGAGCTGCTGGATAACCCGCACCGCGCTTTGGTGATCCTCAAACCCGATCCCGAAAAAGCCAAG
>JANYFS010000016.1 GCA_025359705.1 Deinococcales bacterium
CGGGTGAGGTAGCAGCGGGCCTCGAGCAGAGTGGGCATGTTGTTATTTTAAGAGTTTATTTTAAGAGTTTATTTTAAGAGTTTATTTTGAGAGTTTATTTTGAGAGTTTATTTTAGAGTGCAAGCGCATTCACCGAATACATTTTTGGGCGGGTTACACTCGAGGGATGAAAACGATCAAGCAACTGATCTTCCTTTCGGTGCTGGTATGGGGTAGCTCGAGCGCAGTTTCGTTAAATCCTCTGGTGAGTGGGCTGAGTGCGCCCGTGGCGATCACCCATGCGGGGGATGGCTCGAGCCGACTTTTTGTGACCGAGCAGGGCGGCAAAATCCAAGTGATTGAAAAAGGGGCGCTGTTGCCCCAACCCTTTCTGGATCTCTCGAGCCTAACCCGGGGCGGTGGCGAGCGGGGTTTGTTGAGTGTGGCTTTTGATCCCAAGTTCAAGCAAAATGGACGGTTTTTTGTGGATTACACCAATATCAATGGGGATACGGTTATTGCACGCTATACCGCCAAGCCCGACCACAAAAGTGCCGACCCCTCGAGCGCCAAGATTTTGCTGAAAATCGAGCAGCCTTACGCCAACCACAATGGGGGGCAGTTGGTATTTGGGCCAGATGGGTTTTTGTATATCGGGATGGGCGACGGAGGTTCGGGGGGTGATCCGCAGAACCGCGCCCAGAATATGGCGGAATGGCTGGGCAAAATGTTGCGGATTGATGTGAGTGGCGATGCCTACACCATTCCCGAGAGCAATCCTTTTGTTAAAACCTCGGGCGCAAGGGGGGAGATTTGGGCGTATGGCCTGCGAAACCCCTGGCGTTTTTCTTTTGACCGCAAAACGGGCGACTTATGGATTGGCGATGTGGGCCAAAATAAAATTGAGGAGATTGATTTCCAAAGTGCCTCGAGCAAGGGTGGCGAGAACTATGGTTGGCGTTTGAAGGAAGCCAATCAGTGTTTTAACCCATCTGATTCTTGCGACTCGAGCAATTTGGTAGAACCCATATTTCAATACAACCACAGCGAAGGCCAATCGGTGACGGGAGGTTTTGTCTACCGTGGCAAAAAGATTACTGAATGGGTAGGTAAATACATTTTTGCCGATTTCTCGTCAGGAAAACTATGGGCCACCACTCGAGCGGGAACCAATTTTAAAACCGCCGCCGTGATGATGTTAAACAAACAGCCCTCGAGCTTTGGGGAAGATGAAGCAGGGGAATTGTATTTGGCAGATTATGGTTCGGGAACGATTTTTAGTTTTGTGAAATGAAATGATAACCTCGAGCGGGTGATTATGCTTTCCCTGTGCTTTAACGGATAACGGATAACGCACTTAAATTACTTCACGGATTGCCACTACGCTCGAGCGGATTTTCAATTCTTCTTTCAGCAAAGCATTTTTGGGAATCTCGAGGGCGGGGTCGTGTTTTAAAAAGAGTTGGGCTAGCTCCCTAGCCTGCTCAATCACCTCGAGGTCGGTGGCAAGGTCGCCCAATTTCAGGTCGGAGAGGCCCGATTGACGGGTTCCGCGCAGCTCGCCGTAGCCACGAAATTTGAGGTCGGCTTCGGCAATCACAAAACCATCGGTGGAATTCTCGATCACCTTCAGGCGCTTGAGGGTTTTTTGGCTGGCATCGGCGCTAATCAGCACGCAATAACTTTGGTGCGTGCCGCGCCCCACCCGTCCGCGCAACTGGTGCAACTGGGCCAAACCAAAGCGCTCGGCGTTTTCGATCACCATCACCGTGGCATTGGGAACATCCACTCCCACTTCGATTACGGTGGTAGACACCAACAAATCGAATTCGTGGCGTTTGAAGCGGCCCATCACATCATCTTTCTCGAGGGGTTTCATTTTGCCGTGCAGCAGCTCGATACGGGCTTCGGGCAGCAGCACTTTTAAATCTTCAAACAATTGGGTGGCGGCCTGAAGCTGCTCGAGGGTTTCGGATTCTTCGATCAGCGAAGCCACCACATACACTTGGCGGCCCTCCCGAATTTGGGTCAGGGCGAAACCATAGGCCGAGGTGCGTTGGCTGTCTTTCATCAGCTTGGTTTGAATCGGGCTGCGGCCTGGGGGCAATTCGTCGATGATGGATAGCTCGAGGTCGCCGTAGGCGGTCAAGGCCAGCGAGCGGGGGATAGGGGTTGCCGACATCACCAGCACATCGGGGCGGTCTTTGAGCAGGGCGCGGCGTTGGTTGACTCCAAAGCGGTGTTCCTCGTCGATGACTGCGAGGCCCAGATTGTTGAATTCCACCCCGTCTTGAATCAGGGCTTGGGTTCCAATCAGGATTTGGATGCTCCCTTGGCGGGTTTCCTCGAGGGTGGAGCGTTTGTCTTTGGCTGCCATGCCGCCGTAGAGCAGGGCCACCCGAATGCCCAGTGGCTCGAGGTATTTTTGCAGATTCAGATGATGCTGACGGGCCAAGATTTCGGTGGGGGCCATCAGTGCACCCTGGTAGCCCTCGAGCGCCGCCAAATACAAGGCACAGGCCGCCACAGCGGTTTTTCCTGAACCCACATCGCCTTGCACCAAGCGGGCCATTTGTTTTTCACCACGCATATCCTCGGCTACTTCGTGCAGTACGCGGCGCTGGGCATTGGTAAAGCGAAAGGGCAAAGCATTTTCAAAGCGCTCGAGGTCGGCTTGGTTGGCGTTAAAACGCTTGCCCAACAAAATCCCACTTTCACCTTGCAAGAGCATCCGCAGCTCGAGGAACAAATACTCATCGAAACGCAGGCGGTTCATGGCTTTTTGCAAACGTTCTTTATCGTCTGGGAAGTGAATTTGCTGAATACTTGGCTCGAGGGCTTCCAAACCATAACGCGCTCTGGCTTTTTCGCTTAAAAAGTCGGGAATACGAAGTCCATCCAAGGTTTTGCGGGTGACAGAGCGCAAAAAGTTCTGAGAAACCCCATCTTTGCTGTCATAAACACTAACGATCCGCCCAATATCCAAAGAAGCTTCGCCCTCTGCTTCAAAACTTTCCACTCCAATTTGAATCGAGCGACCAAAGCGTTTGGCCCGCCCGCTCACAATCAACTTGGCCCCCACCTTCAGACTTTTTTCCACCCAGGCCTGATTAAACCAAATACATTTCATGCGGTGGCCCCACGGGTTCTCAATAACCGCTTCAAGAACCAGCATTCCTGGCCTACTCGCCCGTCTTTCTTTAGAAACTAAGGTTCCCGAAATCGTCACCCGTTCGCCATCTTCCACATCTTGAATATTGGGCATCACACGGCGGTCTTCATGTTTGCGGGGGTAATTATGAATCAAATCGTGCAACTTTCGCAGCCCTAAACTATGCAATTTTTTGCCGCTGCCATGCCCAAAAGGAATCTGTTCCACCTCAGTCTCGAGCGTCCAATCTTGGGAATTGAGAACGGGTGCAGGTGCTTTGGTGGGTTTAGCAGGAGTTTTGGTAGGAGTGTTGAAACTCGAGGCAGGTGCTTTGCTTTCGCTGGTTCCGCTCGAGAGCAGCATCAAAGCAATCTTCAGTTTCTCCGCTCGAGTCTCCCCGTCCCACTCGCTATATCCGCGCAAAATCTCACGCACTTTGGGGAAAGGCTTGCCCAGATTATCCAGCAACATCTCGAGGCCGCCCGCCACCACTTTGTTGCGGCAACCCATTTGCAACTCGTACTCGAGGGGGCGGCGGAGTTTGTTTTGTAGTTCGGCAAGGGTTTCCATATTTTTTATCTTCCAAAAGAGCTTCTGCCCTCGAGTATAGCGCATCTCGAGGTGGATTATGTTTGGGGCGAAGTTGAGGGATTCGTGGTTCGTGGTTTGTTTTGGGTGATCCATTATCCGTTGTCTGTAAAAAAAGCACTAGCCCAACACTCTTTTTCTCGCTCTCCCGCCCTCTCGCTCTCTCGCTCTCTCGCCCTCAATCTTTCATCCCCTCGAGCGCAGTCTCACACACCTGCGGGTGCGCGTCCAAACACAACCGCTCGAGCGCAACCACATCCCCTAATTCTCCCAGCGCCCAAGCAGCAGCTTCGCGCACTTCCCAGGCTTCATCTTGGGCGGCAAGGTTCAGTAGCTCGAGGTGGGCCACATCTCCCGAATTCCCCAAAACCAAGCAGGCATTGCGGGCCATTCCTTTGCGGCGGGGCCGAGAAAAGGCGCTGTGGGCGTAGCGTTTTTCAAATCGTCGGCTCGAGAGGGTAAAAAAAGGCTCGAGGTTGGGATAGACCAACTCTGGATCTGGCTCCCACAATTTGGCAACCTCGCCCACCTTGGCGCTCCACGGGCAAACCTCGAGGCAACCATCACAGCCCAGCAGCCAGTCGCCAATGGCACGGCGGTAGGGTTTGGGAATGGGGCCACGGTGTTCGATGGTCAAATACGAAATGCACTTGTTCGCGTCGATGGTTCGGTCTTCGAGGATGGCACTGGTGGGGCAGGCCCGAACACAAGCGGTACAGCGTCCACAGCGGTCAGGATGACTGTCACGAGAACTTTCGGGAGAACTTTCAAGATAACTCGAGGGGACTTCAATTTGCTCATTTAATCCTTGATCATTCTTGGCTTGAATCAAAACTACTGCCAAACTCAAAAACGCCCCAAACTTCTGCGAAACCAGCATCCCACTTTTGCCACGCCAACCCAAAAACGCCCTAGCTCCCAAAAACCGCTCGAGGATGGGGCCGTGATCGACGTAAGCTTTGGCCCCGAGACCAAGCTTTTGAGCAGCCTGCACAATCTGGGCCAAACGTGGCTCGAGCTGGGCGTGATAGTCGGGAGTCCAAGCGTAACGGGCCACGCGGCCTACCCTCGTGCCGCCCGCAGGTTTGGGCGGGGCTGCAAAGGCGTGCGAAATGCCCAAAACCAGCACCGAAGTGTATGGAGCCAAGTTGGAACGCCGCGCCAATTGCCGCTCGAGGTAATCCATGCCTGCGTGCCGCCCCCGCTCGAGCCAGCTTTGGTAATCCACTACCACCTGTGCAGGAATGTGTGTGCTACACCAACCCGCTACATCAAAACCCCGCTCGAGGGCCAAGTTATGCAGCTCTGTGGCGATGTTTGAAGGCAACATTTGCCCCCATCCTAGCAAGATGTGTGCTAAGCAAAGGTTAGCAATTATCAATTTCGGTTAAGGGGACACTTTTGGTTTGCAAAATTTGCCGTGCTTTGTTGAACATTTCATATTTGACCACAATATTTTTGCCCTGCGGCAATTCTTCACAGCCCTTCAAGGTGCGCCAGGTAAAACGCCCCGTTTTGCCCAAGGTTGCGGGATAAACTCGGTCTCCAACAATCACCTGTGCGCCCTCGAGCGTTGCGGTCAGGTCTGGGCGCGGTGTCTCGAGAACAAATGTCACCCAGCGAGCATTGATTTGGGTGGGCGGCTCTTCAAACCGAAAGATCAAAGGCTCGAACCCCTTGCTTGAGGGACACGAAACCAAGGCCACACAACCCAGCAGCAGCAAAATCAGATATTTAAAAAGATTCATCATATTCTGCTCTCGAGTTTAACTTTTGGCGAGGATGGGGACAAGGGGGTTCTAAGTTTGGTGATTTGTTTGGTGATTCGTTATTCGTTTTTCGTTTTTCGCCAAAGCGACCAAGCCCGTCAGGTGCTGTTTTAGGGTCAAGACAGATATAAAACCACTAGCCCAACAATCTTTTTCCTACCCTCTTACTCTCTTATTCTCTTACTCTCGAGCGCAGCGACTCCCCCCACACTCGAGCCTGCAATTTTTCGCATAGCTCAAAGAAAATAGGGTCATGCAAGGGATTAGTCCACGCTGGAGATTGCACTAAGAAAATACCACTGATCCCCTCGAGCGAAAGGTTTTTGCGCTCTTGCCGCTCGAGGTGTACCTGCCCGCGCTCAAAACGCTCCCCCATTTCTTGCCAAGTTCGCTCGAGGTCGTAGCCTTCGGTTAGCATCACTTGGGTATGCCACTGTGGGTACATGCAGGTGTAATCCGAAAGCAAACCCCGCGCTAGGGCGTGACCCGCCCAATTTCCCGCTCGAGTGATCTGGGGGTTGCCACTCGAGCTGTAGAGGTCGTGGTGCGAATCCAGATTGATCAGCTTTGAGGATTGGGGATGTTGCTCGAGCAAAGAGTAAGCGCTTTGGTGGCTAAGCATCATCCAGCAAGGCAAACCCGCAAATTGCAGCAACTCGAGGGGGTTGCCGTACAGTGGGAAATCTTGGCGTAGGCATTCAAAAGTAGTGCCGCCGCGTGTATGGCACAGCTCGAGCCAGCGGTCATGACGCTGATATTCGCCGTCCGATGTTCCCCAAAAGGGCGAGTCGAACACATGTTCGCGCATTCCTGCGTAATAATCCCAATCCACCGAAAGCCACATAGCAACATCCTTCAAAATAATCAATCTCGAGCCAACCCAATCTATCTTTCTCATAGGTATTTCAGGCGAAGCATTGCACCCGTTGCCCTTGGCATTGCACAATACAACAACGTGGATAGTCCCAATCCTGTTTTACCCCCAACCCATCCTTCAACTCATCCTTCAACTCATCCTTCAACTCATTCTGTAAGTCTTGCGCTCGAGGTGGGGGCCGAAGTTCAACCAAGCCCGCCCATAAATTGGAAAAAGATCCTCTGGCTCGAGCTGCGGGCTTGGCTTTCTATTCTGCTGCCGTTCTGGGCCTGTACCACTTTTGTATTCACCATCAGCGCAGTAGACGGTGTAAGTATGATGCCCACTTTGCGCCAAGGAGAACGCCTGCTGATTCCCAAGTGGGAAACTTGGCTGCACACTTTGGGGATTGGGAATTTTAAACGTGGGGATGTGGTGGTGTTTAAGCCGCCCGCCAATGCTCCCGAAGCCTGGCACAGCTTTTATGGGATGTGGAAGTATCGCCCTTATTTTGTCAAGCGGATTGTTGCTTTGGGTGGCGATACCATTCGGCTCGAGGCGGGAACGGTGTGGGTTAATGGGCAAATCAGCGATTACAACCAAGTACACAACTACTGGATTAAACAAAATTGTCTGGATCAAAGCTCGAGCCTTGCCAACAATGCCCGAAATACCTTCGACTATGCCCCGATTAGCAAAAGTTTTGTTGTACCAAACGGAGAATACTTTGTAATGGGTGATAACCGCTCCGAAGGGGGTAGCGAAGACTCGAGGATGTTTGGCAGTATCCCGCTCAAGCAAATTGCAGGTCGGGTGGGGGCCATTTGGTTTCCTTGGAGCAGGCAGGTCAATGCGGCGTACAACTGTGCCAATGCCCAAGTAACCCTGTCTGGGCCAACAGAAAACAATCTAAGAATATTGCCCTAATCGTGCTATAAGATTACTTTAGATTTGGTATTAAGACTATCTGGGTTATGCAATTTTGGCTCAAGCCATCTCACTTGAGCCATCTCCCTCGAGTGATCAGATTAAAACTGCACTCACAATCCGTACCGAAATCTGCATCATCATGAGCGCCTTTTCCAATCTCTCTTTGAATGATTCCCACCTTTTTCTGATACATTCCTGACATATTCCTGACGATTGGTATACAAACGCTTTACCACAAGTCTGATCTGAGTTATAGTGAAAAGACTGTTGCTGGGAGTCAAGTTAATTTTCTTCTCAAATATGCAGGATATTTCTATTCTTTAGAGGAGCTTAAGCCATGGAGCGCATCGCACTTTTCATCGACGGGGCCAATGTGTACGCCGCCGCGAAACGTCTGGGGTGGAACTTTGACCACCGTAAGATTCTGGAGCATTTTTCAAAAGTTGGGAAGCTGTATAATGCTTTCTATTACACTGCCGTCCCTTATCCAATGGACGACAAGCAAAAGCGCTTTATCGACGCACTAACCTATATGGGTTATACCGTTCGTACCAAGCCACTGCGCGAGTTGACTGACAACGATACGGGCGAAACCCACCGTCGGGCCAACTTGGACATCGAACTGGTCACAGATTTGCTGTCCACTGTGGACTTATTTGATACCGCTATCTTACTAACCGGCGACGGCGATTTCGAGCGTCCTGCCGAAGTTTTGCGGGCCAAAGGCAAGCGTGTGGTGGTTGCCAGCATCCCTGAGATGACCAGCTACGAGCTTCGCAATGCCGCCGACGAGTATGTCGATCTCAAAGACATCCGCACCGAGGTAGAGCGTCCTGGCTACCGTTTGCCCTCAGAAATGCGTGGCCTCGAGACTAAGCCCTACTACATGTCTCCTGGTGCGTTTGAGCAACCGGAAGAAGAAAATCCGAATTGGCAAGAGCGCTAAACCGCTCTTGTTCCAATCGTAATACCCAATCGTTAAAGTTGTTCCCCTCCGCTCGAGGGGGGCTTTTTTTTGTGCTTGCTGGTTGGTACTTGCTGATGGTGCTTGCTGGTGGTGCTTGCTGGTCGCAACTTGGCTATAGGCGGGTTTGCAACAACGAATCTATCAACTACCCACGACTAACCGCTAACGCGGTGTAGATCGGGGTTTGTATCTGAACTCCAACGCAGTTCGGCATACCTCGAGAGGCGTACCGCTTTGTCTTCAACGTTCGATACATTGGGGGATGCTGATAAGATCCCCG
>JANYFS010000019.1 GCA_025359705.1 Deinococcales bacterium
GAATACGCTATCCTCGAGCCTACCTAAACCTACCCCTTCTCCCGCAGAGAATGCACCATTTTCCCGCCCCCCTCGAGCAGAATCTTGCCATTTTGGTAAACCACTCGCCCCCTCGAGAGGGTGGCCTGCACTTTGGCCTGCATCTGGTGGCCCAGATAAGGGCTTTGGCGGTGGCGGTAAAGCAAATCCGATGCCTCGAGGGTATAGGGCGCATTCAAATCCACCAGGGTTAAATCCGCGTCCATACCAATTTCCAAAAAGCCCTTTTGCATCAATCCAAAGCGGCGGGCAGGGCGGTACGAAAGTAGCCTGCTGATCAGTAGCAGGGGGATTTCGCGGGCGTGGTGGCCTTCGGTCAGCATTAGCTCGAGGGTGGATTGTACCCCCGAGATCCCGCCCCACATGGCAAAAAAGTCGTCGCCTGTTTTCATGCTGGGCGGGGCAGGGGAGTGGTCGGAAGCGATCAAATCCAAATGCTCGAGCGCGGCCCAAAGCTGGGCATGGTCTAGGCTCGAGCGCAACGGCGGCGCACATTTGGCAACCGCCCCCAACCGCTCCAAATCTTCTTCGCACAACACCAAATAGTGCGGACAGGTCTCGAGGGAAACTTTGACCCCTTTGGTTTGGGCCTCAGAAATCAGGGCTACCCCTCTGGCGGTGGAAACATGCACCACATGCAAGCTGCACCCTGTTTCGGCAGCAAAAAGTAAGGCTTTGGAAATCGCCTCGAGTTCGGCAAGCACGGGGCGCGACTCCAGATAATCTTGGGCGCTGTGTTTGCCCTGTGCGATGGCGCGGCGGGTCAGGGCAGCGGTTAAGGATTCGCTTTCGGCGTGCAGGGCTACAGGAACTTCGAGCTGAGCGGCAATTCGCATTCCCTCGAGCAAGGTGAGGTCGTCCACCGCTTTAAATTCCTCGAGGCCACTGTTGGACATAAACGCTTTGAAGCCCACCGCACCCGCATGGGCCAAGTCGGGCAAATGCTCGAGGTTGTCTGGGGTTAGGCCACCCCACAAGCCAAAATCCACCACCGACTTTTGCTCCATCAAGGCTTTTTTCTCGGCAAAACTGGCAGCGGTCAGCGTGGTCGGACTCGAGTTGAGCGGCATATCAAAAAACACCGTGCCACCCCCCGCCGCCAGTGCGCTCGAGCCACTTGAAATCCCTTCCCAATCGGCCCGCCCTGGCTCGTTAAAATGCACATGCACGTCGATCATCCCCGCAAAAAGGTGTTGACCGGTGGCATCCCAGGTTTCTTTGGCGCTTTCCAAAATCTCGGGGGCAATCTGCACAATCTGCCCCCCCTCGAGCGCCACATCCCCTACCTCGAGGTGTGGGTCACGAACCAGTGTGGCATTTTTGATGATGAGATCTAGCATGGTTTGGCTCCTTTTATTTCGTAGTTCGTTATTCGTTATCTGTTTTTTATTGTTTGTCGTGGTTATTCGTTATTCGTTATTCGTTATTCGTACAAAAGATTGTACAAATCAAGCTTTTTGTTACCCTCTTACCCTCAGCCCTACAGCAACCCCCTCAAGGTCTCGAGCAAAACCCGTTGGTCGAATTCCCCCTTTACAATATAGGCATCGGCCCCCGCCTGCGCCCCTCGAGCGCGGTCTTCGGGGCGGGCTAGCGAGGTAATCAGGATAATCGGCAGGTGTTTGAGTCGCTCGTCGCGGCGAATGGCCTCAGTCAGACCGTAGCCGTCCAAACGCGGCATTTCTACGTCTGAAACCACCAACTGCACCTCCTCGAGCGCTAAAATCTCTAGGGCTTGCCACCCATCCTCGGCAACCAAAGTGCGGTATCCTGCTGCCTCGAGAATGGCCCGCTCGAGGCTGCGACTGGTGATCGAATCGTCCACTACCAGTACTCGGGGCTTTTGGGCTTGCACACTCGAGCGCACAATCGGCAGGTTGAATGCGCCTTTGGTCAGGGTTCGTACCCCTCTGGCAAATAGTTCTGCCACATTGAGGATCGGAACCAGTGCGCCCGTACCCAGCATAGCAGCGCCTTGTAAGTGGCTGCTGCGGCTCAGTGGAAACCCCAAAGGTCGGATCACCACTTCTTGCTCCCCCACAAAACCCGTGACCCGCAGGGCCAAGCGGCGGTCTTCACGTTTGAGCAGCAATACCGATTGCCATTCCTCCTCGAGAATCGGTGTGGTGGTTTCGTTGAGCAGCACTGCCAAATCCAGCAGCGGCAGTGCGCGACCCTCGAGCGCAAAACTCAGTTGTCCCTCGAGCGAATACATTTGATTTCCGCGCAGTCGCACGGTTCTTTCGATCAAAACCGTGGGCAAGGCCAATACAAAAGATCCCACTTGCACCAGCAAAACTCGGCTGGTTGCCAGATTCATTGGCAAACGCAAGGTAAACCTCGAGCCAAGACCAAATTGGGACTCCAGCTTTAAACTTCCGCCCAACAGCCCCACCTGCTGCCGCACCACATCCATGCCCACCCCGCGCCCCGAAAGGTCGGTGATGATCTGGGCGGTGGAAAAACCAGGTTCAAAAATCAGCTCGAGCAGTTCGGCATCGCTGAGGTTTTTATGTGCGCTGATCAGGCCGCGCTCCACTGCTCTCTCCCGAATCCGCTCGGGGTTCATGCCCGCGCCGTCATCCTCGAGCAGTACATCCACTTGGGTGGCCTGCAAACGCAGCTCGAGCCGAAGTTTGCCCTCGGGGTTTTTGCCAATGGCTTCCCGTGCGCTGGGGCTTTCGATGCCGTGATCCAGCGCATTGCGAATCATGTGCATCAGCGGGTCGCGCAGCCCCTCCAACACCTTGCGGTCGAGTTCAATTTCGCCGCCGCGCAGCTCGAGCCGTACTTTCTTGCCCAACTGTTGACACAAGTCACGTACCATCCGCTCGAGGGGAGGGAACAACTGGGCGGCAGGCAAGAGCCGCATTCCCATCACCTGATCTTGCAAATCGCTCGAGGAAATACGCAACCCCGCCAGATCTTGCAACAGGTTTTGCGACAACTGCTCCAGCCCTGCCAAATGTTGCAAAAACCGCCCCTCGAGGGTCTGAATCAAGCCCGATCCATCGCCAGATTTGCGACTCAATCGCTGCGCCCTCCACAACCTACGATCACGGCGCAGTTCCCTTGTTAAGCCTTGCAATTCTTTGTGCCGCTCGGCAATCCGAATCTGGCTGACTTTCATTTCGCCCACTTCCGCCAAAATCGAATCCAAACTCGAGACCAAAACCCGCACCCGCTCGCCTTGATTTACATTTTGATTTGTATTTTGATTTGTATTTTGATTTACGCTCGAGGGAACCACATTTTGCACTTCATTACTTTGCACTTCATTACTTTGCACCCCAGAAAGATTCACAGGCTCGAGGGACATAATCATGCGCTCCCACAGCTTCAAATCCTCTTGCACTTGGGGTAAAGGCTGGCTGGGATTTTTCAAGTGTCGCTCGAGGGCCACTAGTGCTGCGGCCCACACATGACCGCAGATTTGGGCCGCGCCCCGAATGCGTTGCAAGCCAGTGATTTGCTGATCCCTCGAGCCTAAACCCTGTTCCAGTTGTTCGATAAATTCTTGCCGCTCGAGGGTAAAAGCCCGTGTCAGTTGCGCTTTAAACGGGGCTAGCTCGAGGCGTTGAATCAGGGTTTGGAAAAAAGGGTTAGAATTTTCAAATGGGGTAAGCTGCTCAAGGGTTTGGGGTGCAAAAAATCCTTCTGGGTCGGCTTCCAGCAAGGTATTTAGCCGCTCGAGGTTTGCTGTGCTGGGGTGTTCACAGATGCTGCACGCCACTCGTAAACGGTACAGCTCGAGGGCAAAAACCTGCATATTATGTGCAGCAAAAGCCCCCTCCAGCGCAGCCAAGCGCGTCTCCAACTCGAGGGCAAGTTGGGCTTGCAATTGCTGTTGGAGTTCTGGGGGCGCTGCAAAAGTGGGCATAAAGGTTTCTGGTGTTCATTATGGCCCTCGAGGGGGGTGCTGTCGAATGGTGGGTGGCCCTCGAGCTACTTTTTGCATAGCTGAATAAAGGTTTGGGTACGCTTAAGGTTTCCCCTCCGCTCGAGGGTTATTTTTCCCTTACACATCCCACAAAATCACATCTCTATATGGTGTTTGGGTTACACTATTTCCAAAGTACAATACCAGCAACATACCAGCACCTTGCGGAGGTCAAATTTTATGCTCGATCCCAAACGTACCGTTTCCGAACTCAAAGAACTTCGCGCCCTGACTGGCAACGAACAGGGGGCTTGGCGGGTAGCTTTTACCGAAACCTGGGCCAAAGCACGGGCCTGGTATCGGGCCAAACTCGAGGAATTGCCCGTAACCGTGCATCAAGACGAGGCGGGCAACTTGTGGGCCACGCTCGAGGGGGAATCCGAAAAAGAACTGTGGATTGGTGGGCATCTGGATTCGGTTCCTGCGGGGGGCTGGTTGGATGGTTCGCTGAATGTGCTGGCGGGCCTCGAGGTGCTGCGGGATCTGGTCAGCCGTGGCAAGCCGCCCGTTACCGTGCGTTTGGTCGATTGGGCCGACGAAGAAGGGGCGCGGTTCGGGCGCAGTTTGTTTGGGTCTTCGGCGGTATCGGGGTTTTTTGATCCCGCCCAACTGCGCGACCTGACGGATCGTTACGGAATGCGGCTCGAGGATGCCCTCAAACAGTACGACATCGACATCGACCAGGCACTTTTGGCGGGCAAGATCAAGCAAAATGCAGCGGCCTACCTCGAGCTGCACATCGAACAAGGCCCCGTCCTCGAGGCGTTGGATTTGCCGATGGGGGTGGTGATGGGAACAAAAGGTGTAGAGCGGCACAGCATTCACTTTGTGGGGCAAGCGGCCCACTCGGGTTCCACCCCGATGCAGTACCGCAAAGATGCCTTGGGTGCAGGTGCAAAATTGGCCCTCGAGATCCGTGAAATTGCCAAAAAGCACTTGGACGCAGTGTGTACCGTGGGCAAAATCAGCGTCGAGCCTGGGATTGTCACCGCAATTGTGGGGGACTGCACCCTCAGTTTGGATCAGCGCGACCTCAGCGCTGAAGTGTTGGCCCAAATGCTGCTCGAGGCACAACAAGCCAGCCAACGCTTTGCCCTCGAGGAAAACGTAACCGTGGACTGGAGCAAAATCTGGAGCATCGAACCGATCCCTTTTGACCCCGAATTGATCATGCTGGCGGAGCAAAGCATTCTGGAAACCTGTGGGGTTTCACACCGCTTACCTTCGGGGCCACTGCATGACGCAGCCGAAGTCTCGAGGGCGGGAATACCTACGGTGATGCTGTTTGTGCAAAGTCTGGGCGGCATCTCACACAACAAAATCGAGGATACCCAAGAAGAACATCTCGAGCTTTCGGTGCTGGCACTCAGTAATCTAACCCAGAAAACGTTATCTTGGATTGTTAAATGACCCCTACTTCCAATATGAAAACCGAACCCAACCCCAAAACCCTACCCACCTTGCGAAATATCTTGGCTATGCCCGAGTTTTTGGGCGCGGAATTGCTGACCGGTCACAGTCACTTAGATGATGCGGTGGCTTGGGTGCATACCTCCGAAGTGCTGAACGTCAGCCGATTTTTAACAGGCGGCGAGTTGCTGCTCAGCACCGGCATCGAGCTGGCCCGCGCCACCGCACTCGAGCAAGACGAATACATCCGTTCGCTATCGAGCGCAGGGGTGCTGGGTATGGCCCTCGAGCTGGTGCAGGCGTTTCACGAAATTCCTGCGGTGGTCTTGCGTTCCGCCAAAGCCCTGGATTTTCCGCTGCTGATTTTTCGTGAAGAAGTTCGCTTCACCGATCTGACCAAAGCCGCGCACGCCCGTATTTTGCGCCCCGCACCCGACCCGCAAGAAGGGGTGTTGCATGGTGTTTTGGAGTCGCTGCTCGAGACGGGTAGAGACAGTGCAGTGATCGAGACCAACTTGGGGCCACTCTTGATTTTGCCCAACCGCCTGCGCCGTGTGTTGTTGCAAACCGTCGAAGCCTTGGTCAAAGCCCAATTCAACATCACCGAGGCCGCAAATCTGCTCGATTTGCGCCGTCAGAGCATTTATTACCGTATGGAGCAATTGAACGGCATGTTGGGAAATTTTGAATCCCTCGAGCGCCGTTTGGGACTGTATCTGGCCCTCGAGCTGCTCAAGCGCCGCAATGGGGGCAAGCTCGTTTAAGCCCTTGTGAGTTTGCCCGCAATTGCCGCTCGAGTGGCCCCCGTGCTGTGGGCTAGCACGTTGGGCCAGCCTTGGTAGGCGTAGTAACCCAACACTGCAAAAGCCGCTGCCTCTCGTGCGCTCGAGCTTTGCCCTAATTCCTCGAAGGTTTGGATCGGGATGTTCAGGCGGTTTCTTAAGCCCTCGAGCAAAAAGGTGTTGAAGCTGCCCCCACCCGCTAGCCATATTTCGTCCAAGCCTTTTGGGATAATCCAGCGTTCATAGGCGCGGGCCACGCTTTGGCAGGTTAGGGCCGTTACTGTGGCGGCAAGATCGGCTGGCTCGAGGTGTTGCCAGCCGCTTAAATTTTGCAAATTCCAGTATTCGCGGCCCGTGGATTTGGGCGGCTCGAGCTGAAAATACGGATCACTTAACCAGCGCTCGAGCAAAGCGGTATCCACCGTGCCATTGCGTGCCAAAGCTCCGCCATCATCGAAGGGCAATCCCAAAATATTTGCCACTTCGTCGCACAGTGCCATGCCTGGCCCCGTATCGAAGGCGACCACGCGGCTTGGCTCGAGGGAATGGAGATAGGTCAAGTTGGAGATTCCACCCAAATTATGAATGGCACGGCGTTTTCCTGCTTCGGCAAAGCGCAGCCAATCGGCAAAGGGAACCAAGGGCGCAGCCTCGCCGCCCAAAGCCAAATCGGAGGGGCGAAAGTCCGAGATCACATCCAGGCTCGTGCGAGCGGCAATGACCGCAGCCTCACCCAGTTGCCAAGTGGCCCGCTGGTTCCAACCCCGCGCCGCATCCAGACGGGGGATATGGCACACGGTTTGCCCGTGGTTGGCAATCAGGTCAGCATGTGGGGATAGCTCGAGGGCGGCTCGAGCGTAACATTCGCCCAATTCAAAATGCAGTTGGGCCAGAGCAAAGGTATCCAATTGGTTTCGCATCGCTGCCAAAACCCGATCTTTCAATTCGCGCGAATAGGGGTGGTAGTGCTGGGCCAAAATAGTACCTCTGGGGGCGCTTCCTTGCAAAGCAGGCGGGATTTTGCCCCCTTGCCCCAACCTTGGAAAGCCCTCCAGCTCGAGCAATACCAGATCCACCCCGTCAGCACTGGTTCCAGACATCATTCCCAAAATGCGAGGACTCGGGTGTGGGGTGTGGGGTGTGGTGCGCTCGAGTGGGTTCATAGCTGCTGTTGGTGTAATTCCACCACAAAGTCATAGCGGTCTCCACGGTACTGGCTCCGCACATACTCGAGGGCTTGGCCCGTTTCGTCCCAAGTGATGCGCTCGGTTGCCAAAAGCGGCGCAGCAATGGGCAGCTCGAGCAGTGCGGCGAATTCGCTATCTGCGGCGGTGGCCCGCAGGTGCTGGATGGCTCGTACAGGATTGAGGCCACGCTGCCGCAGCAAAGCATACAGCGAGGTATTTTCGACATCCAAGCGGCACAGTTCACCTAAAAGTTCGCAGGGCAAACTGCTGATTTCGATGCCCAAGACCTGATCGTCGGCAGTTCGCAGCCGCCGAATCCGCCAAATATCGGCGGTGGGTTTGAGCGCCAAATGCAAGACTTCTTGCGGGCTGGGCCGCAGCCGCTCGAGCGAGAGCAGTTTGCCACCGGGTTTAAATCCTCTGCTCCGCTTATCCTCACTGAAGCTGGATAAGCTGCTCAGCGGCTGCAAAATCCGTTTTTTGGCAACATACGTGCCGCTGCCATGCCGCCGCCGCAACAATTCCTCTTGCTCGAGTAGCTCGAGGGCCATGCGAAGTGTCACCCTCGAGATCTGAAGATCTTGGGCAAGTTTTCGTTCGCTGGGCAAAGAAAGACCCTCGGCAAACTCGCCTGAAGTGATTTTCTCCCGAATACCACTGTAAACCTGCAAATAGAGCGGGGTGGAACCGCTTGGCTCGAGGGTTAAATTTAAAAAACTGGATTTGGCTTGTGGCATGGCTTGTGGCATGGTTTTGGTATTATACCACTTGCGATTTTGAAAAATGAGTGAACCCTTTTGAAATCTGTTCTTGCTCTATTTCCCCAAGAAGGCGCAGCCTATTCTTTCGACCCAAACATCAAAATACTGGAACTATTGGGCGGCTTCAGCTTTTGTTGTGCTACTGGCTGACTTGTAATTTGCCTCGAGGTGGTATTAAGATGGTCTAATCAAAAGTGGGGTGCAGGCTCGAGCAGTCATCACAAAAGCTCAAAAAAAGTTTGAGGTGCTGTGGTATTTTGAGGGGTATTTTGAGGGGTCTTTGAAGTGGTGTTTGTGAGCCATGCGGTGTAGATACGCTGTAAATAACCTTGGGGGATTCACTTATGCGATATAGCGGAAAAGTGTGGACAGCAGGTTTGACCGTCGGTTTGGCTTTACTCTCGAGCGCGGCCTTTGCTGCCCCCAAAAAGATGGCAGATTTGAGCGCACTGGGCATCACCGGGGGTAAAACAGGTGGAACCTATAGCCTGGCCCTTGGCGATAGCCCGCAGAGCTTTAACTATTACGGCGCGATTGACAACAATTTAGGTTTGGTGGCTCAGCAGCTCTTTGATGGTTTGCTCGAGTTTAACCTGCAAACCTACAAGCTCGAGGGGGCTTTGGCGGAATCGTGGAAGATCTCGAGTGACGGCAAGGTCTACACCTTCAAACTTCGCAAAGATGTCAAATGGTCGGATGGCAAAGACTTTACCGCCGACGATGTGGTCTTTACCTACGACCAAGTGATCACCAACCCCGAGGCCAAATCGGGCGATGTTGCCAATTTCACCATTGGCGGACAAAAAGTCAAGTTTGAAGCGGTGGACAAGCTGACCGTGCGGATGACCCTTGCCAAAGCCGCTCCCGCCTTTTTGTTGCAGTTGCGGGCTTTTATTGTTCCCAAGCACAAATTCCTCAAATACAGCGTGGAAGGTGGGGCCAAACCCGCCGACATCAACACGGTGTGGCCTACCAATGTAGACCCCAGCGAAGTGGTCGGCACCGGAGCCTTCAAACTTGCCAGCTATACCGCAGGCCAAAAAGTGGCTTTGGTTCGCAATCCCAACTATTGGAAAGTGGACTCGAGCGGGCAAAAATTGCCCTATATGGACAAGCTCGAGTTCTTGATCATCCGCGACCCCCAGCAGCAGGTGGCAGGATTTTTGGCAGGAAACTTGGATCAGCTCAACATCACGGGCGCACAATTCCCCGATCTCAAAGCCAAAGAAGTGGCGGGTGCGACCTTTAAAGTATTCCGCTTTACTGCATTGTTTGGCAGCCCTCCGCATTTGGCCTTCAACTTTGATGCCAAAGAACCCGTCTTGCAAAAACTGTTTTCGGACGTGAAATTCCGCCAAGCGGTGCAAAGCGCAGTCAACCGCCCGCGCATCATCGACACCATCTACAACGGCCTTGCCACCTTGCCAGGCCACGGAGTTGCCCCTGCCAATGGTGATTGGTACGCCGATACCACCAAGTATTTGGGCAAATTCGATTTGGCAGCGGCAGGCAGCGCTCTGGATAAACTCAAAATTAAAGACACCGATGGCGACGGTGTTCGTAACATCCCAGGCGGCAAAAACCTCGAGTTCGACCTGACCTACGGCACCGACTCGAGCGTCTACCCCGCAATGGCAAGCATTCTGCAAAACGACTTCAAGGCGCTGGGCATCAAGGTGAACCTCAAGGGTATTTTGGCAAAGGATCTGCTGGCAACGGGCCGCGCTGGAAACTTTGAGGCGATTTTGCTGGCCTTTGGCGACCAACCTGACCCCGAGCTTCGCAAACCCATTTGGCAGCCTGGCGGTTCGTTGTACTACTGGCACCGCTCCACCTTGCCCGCCAAAGATGGCGACCCTGCCAACACCGCAGCAATGGCCCCTTGGGAAAAGCAAATTTACGACATTTTCAATAGTGCCGCCACCGAAACCAACAAAGCCAAGCGCAAAGCTTTGTATACCCGTTGGCAATACCTATTTGCCCAAAACCTACCTGTAATCATGATTGCCAAACCCAACAATGTAGCCGTGGTGCAAAACCGCGTGGGCAATTATATTTATAACTTAGGTGTAATTCCTGGTTATAATCCTGTGCCGTTGGTGTTTGAGAAGTAAAGAGGGTGATTCGTGGTTTGTTTTTCGTAAAAGCGAACTACGTTAGCAGATACAAGATCGTTTGACCATATAGGGGCGCACCGTGATGCGCCCTAACTCTTAGCTTGAGACTGGCTTGAGGGGGAACCGTGAACTACAGATCCCAAATAGAAAGTCAATTCCAAGGCAAAGCATTTGAGCGCCCTCTTTTTTATAAACATCCTGGAGGTCTTCGGTTTGAGCTTTCCGAAGGTGGAACCATGCTCGAGCAATTTCTAGTGGCCCTGCGAAAAGCTACCGAAATTTGTTCCGAAATCTTTCTGGAACGCGAAACCATCACCCTATGTTTACGGTTATGGGTACACGAAAATTATTTTAATATTCGCAAAACTTTAGCAGAATTGAAGAAAGTTGGAATTGTGATTCCCAAAAAAAGAGAAGTCTGGCTCGAGCCTATTGATACTTCCGAATTCTTGGATGATGACGTACCCCAATGGGAACTCAGTATTGTTTTTAAAGTTCCTAAAAATCTGTTGCAAAACATATTGTGGTGCGCCTTATCGTGTGATTTTGGCTGGATTCAACCCAAAGTACCTGCAATGTTTTATATGTTCAATCTCGAGGCAAAAATCATGATTTGGCCCTATGATGACCGTGGAATGGATGTGGTTGGCCCCAACCCTGCTGCCCTCGAGCGGCTTTATACCCGATTCTCCACATATCTGCTCGAGTATGACCGAGAAGTGATGGATCAAACGTTTGCCCCCTCGAGACCGTTATAATCAGAAAAGTATAATCAAACAAGGATAATCAATCCAAACCATGTGGATCTATACCCTGCGCCGAATTTTAACCATGATTCCCACCCTGCTGCTGATCAGCGCGGTGTGCTTTGTCGTGATCAAGCTCCAGCCTGGGAATTTTGCCGATCAGTACCTCGAGGACCCGCGTTTTACCAAAGAGTCCGCCGAAACCCTGCGCCGACAATTGGGCCTGGATCAGCCCGATTATGTGCAGTATGGGCGCTGGCTGTGGGGGGTAGTCTCGAGGGGGGATTTTGGATTTTCCTTCGCCTCGGGGCGGCCCGTCTCGAGCCTGATTGCCGAAAAACTGGGCTGGACGGTTTTTGTGGCCTTGCTGACTTTGCTGTGCAGTTGGATCATCGCCATACCGCTGGGCATTTTCACCGCACTGAACAAAGATAAACCCATCTCGAGCCTGCTTAATTTTTTCGGCTATTTGGGCCTCGCCATCCCCGACTTTTTGGCGGGTTTGCTGCTGGTTTCTTTGGTGCTAAAACTGGGCGGCAGCAATGTGGGTGGCCTGTTTAGCCCCGCCATGATCGATGCACCTTGGAGCTGGGAGCGGGTCAAAGATATGCTGGCCCATCTGTGGATTCCTGTGGTGGCCCTTGGCCTCGAGGGGGTGGCGGGTTTGATGCGCCAGATGCGGGCTTCTTTGCTGGACGTGCTGAACCAAGATTACATCCGTACCGCCAAAGCCAAAGGACTTCCCTCGAGGGTGGTTACGCTTAAGCACGCGCTTCGCAACGCGATCAACCCGCTGATTTCTTTGGCGGGTCTGAGCCTGCCCAGCCTGATCAGTGGAACCATTATTTTGTCGATCATCCTCAACCTTCCCACCATCGGCCCCGCGCTGTACGATGCGCTACTCTCCAAGGATCAATACGTGGCCCTCACCTTGCTGATGTTCTCGAGCCTGATGTTATTGATTGGCAATTTGCTAGCAGATTTGGCACTGGCCCTGACCGACCCTCGAGTGCGTTATGGATAACCCCAAAATCCCCACCCCCCTCGAGCTGGCATGGCGGCGTTTTATTCGCTCGAGGGCGGGCGTGATCGGTGGGATTCTGCTGTTGTGGCTGTACCTGACTGCACTTTTTGCGGGCTTTTTGTCGCCGTATGCCATCGATACCCAGCGCCAAGACCAAGGCTACCAGCCGCCGCAGGGCATTCATCTGGTGCATAACGGGCAATGGATGCGGCCTTTTGTCTATGCAATGGTTCGCAAACGCGATCCTGTCACTTTTCAGCTCAAATACAGCGAAGACACCTCCAAACCGCTGCCAATTTTAGTGTTTACCCAGGGCGAAGCGTACAGCTTTTTCGGTATCCCCTCGAGCCTGCATTTGTTTGGGGTGGAATCTGGCTCGAGCTTTTTTGTGTTTGGCAGCGACCAACTGGGCCGCGATTTGTATTCGCGCACTTTGGTGGGGGCGCAGGTTTCGCTGACTGTGGGGATTATTGGGATTCTGATTTCCTTTGCCATTGGCATGACTGTGGGCGGGATTTCGGGATATTACGGCGGAACCATCGATACGGTTTTGCAGCGGCTAGTGGAGGTTTTGCTCAGTTTCCCGCGCTTGCCGCTGCTGCTGGCCTTGTCTGCAATTATTCCCGCAAAGTGGCCTTCCACTTGGGTTTATTTGGCGATTGTGGCGGCCCTTGCGCTGATCGGTTGGGCCAGCCTTGCGCGAGTGGTGCGCGGTCAAATGCTCTCCGCAAGGGATCTGGATTATGTTTCGGCGGCGCGGGCGCTGGGGGTGTCGGACATGCGAATCATTTTGCGCCATGTGATGCCCAACCTCTCGAGCTATCTGGTGATCACCGCAACCTTGGCCCTACCTGGCTATATTTTGGGCGAAAGTGCGTTGTCCTTTTTGGGGGTGGGCATCAAAGAACCGATGACTTCTTGGGGTTTGCTGCTGAAAAATGCCAACAATTTCGAGGCACTGAACCTGTACCCGTGGTTGCTGCTGCCTGGGATTTACATTGTGGTTTCGGTGATGGCCTTTAACTTTTTTGGGGATGCGCTGCGCGATGCGGCGGATACGACCTCGAGATGAATACACCGATGAATCGTGAGATGAATACCACAAATTGGGAACCCCTCGAGCGCCTCTTCTCCACCTGCCAAATCCCTGCGCTTTCGGTGGCGGTGGTGGGCCGTGACCGTGTGTTTTTCTCCCTCGAGCGGGGAATTGCCAACCTCGAGACGGGTGAAAAACTGACCCCGCAGCACCGCTATGATCTGGCAAGTTTGACCAAAGTGCTGGTCACACTGCCGCTGGTGATGGAACTGCTCGAGGGGAAAATTTGGCGGCTGAATCAGTGCTTGCAGGATTTTTACCCAAATATTACAGGCGACACGGGCAAAATTACCCTCGAGCAAATTTTGGCTCATACCTCTGGGCTGGTTCCTACCGTGCCATTGCACCTAGAAGGCGGCGGGAAAACGGAAATCCTCGAGCGGATTTTGCATCTTCCCCTCGAGTTTTCGCCAGGTAAAAAGTGCCGCTATAGCGATTTGGGTTTTATGCTGCTGGGAGATTTGCTCGAGCGGGAGCATGGTTTATCTTTGTTTGAACTGATTAAGCGGGTAGGGCCGCTGTGTTACGGGGATGTGCGCTTTCCGCTGTTTCCAGCGGTTGCCACCGAGTTTTGTGCTTGGCGTGGTAAATTGCTGCAAGGCCAAGTCCACGACGAAAAAGCCTACGCGATGGGCGGGGCGGCAGGTCATGCGGGGGCGTTTGGGACTTTGCACGAAGTGGTTTCGGTGTCGCAAAACCTGCTGAACACCCCGCCAGACTTGCTCGAGCGGATGACTCAGGTTCGCAGTCTCGAGGGGGATGGTTGCCCAAGGGGGTTGGGTTGGATTTTGGGACACCCGCGTTGTTCGGGTGGGGGCCGCTCGAGTCGTCAGGCGTTTGGGCATACGGGTTTTACAGGAACTTCCATTTGGCTCGAGCCACTGCGCGGGTACGCTATGATTCTGCTGAGCAACCGCGTTCACCCCACCCGCCAAGATGGGCATGACCTATTAGGATTGAGGCGCAAATTTGGCGAAACGGTAGCTTCGCTCGAGTTTTACAAAGGAGATCTATTATGAAAAAATATGCAATGGTGATGATGCTGGTGGGTGCGGGTTTGGTTTCTGGCTCGAGGGCCGAGGGTACGCTACCAGTTGTTCTAAGCATGAAGGGTATATATAAGTTGACAAACAGCCAGTTTAGCCCAGATGGTTCAAAACTGATAGTTTATGGATTTTTAGATAATTCCGAGAAATTTACAATGGAATCTGGGATTCAAATTTGGGACGCACAAACGGGGAAACTGCTACATACACTTGGCGGATACAAAAATAAAATAACAGTGGTAAAATTTAGCATAGATGGCACACGCTTGATCACAGGCTGCGGCGATGGAACGGTAAAAGTCTGGAATCCCAATTCTGGAGAACTGGTGAGCAGTGTTCGACCTAATACATACGGCATTAAGGAACTGGCAGTTAATTCGCAACTTGCTTTTTTTGCGACGAGTGATTCAAATAACAACATTGTTATTTGGAATACGATAAAGGGAACCCCAGTAGGAAAAATAGACGAAGATCAATATGGATATGGAATGCTTGAATTTAGCAAAGATGGAAAAATGCTGATCCATGCTGCCGAAGATGCTGTAAGAATTAGAAAATTTGACGATTTGACTACGATAAAACTCATAAAATCGTCTGGAAGCGGAATGATCAATTCTGATACAACGCTATTGCTGACCAAAAAAAGCGAAAGAATAGACAATGCAGCTAATCTATATAATGTCGAATCTGGAAAGTTATCGAAAGAATTTTCTAATTTAGCTCCAGGTTTTTGGAATTCAATAGGCTTTAGTCCAGATGGATCAAAAATCTGGTCTTGGGAGAAAAATGGTAACATAAATATTTGGGATTCTAAAAACACAAAACTCTTGTTTACTATGAAAAAAGGAACAAGAGTATCTTTGCAGAAATCTTTTGGCCCAGATGGTTTTAGTATTGCCGCCGAAGGTGACGGACATTCAATTTCGATTTTGAGTTTAAATGATGGGAGCCTAACAAAAGTTCTAAAAGGTCATTCTGATGCGCTTGATCATTTATCATTCAGTCCTGACGGTACATTAATTTTATCATCAAGTAATGATGCGAAGATAAAAGTCTGGAATGCCCAATCGGGTATGTTATTGGCCTCTATGGAGCAATTGCCCAATTTTTCAAAAACAGATTTGGGTAAAATAGTTGCAAATAAGGTGTTATCGACCTCAATTATTTACCCAGGTGCTTTTTCACAAGTTACTTTTAATTCAAATGGTACTAGAATTCTTACTCAAACTTTTGATCGGTTGATCAAACTCTACGACTCCTCGAGCCTACTTTCCAAAAAATAACCCACCACACAAAACGGACAACGCAAAACGGATAAACCCCATGCTCGAGACTGAAAAACCAGGACAAACCCCCCATCTGGATCTGCTCGAGCCGCTCGAGTTGG
>JANYFS010000020.1 GCA_025359705.1 Deinococcales bacterium
TACCGTGTGAGTTACCGTGTGAGTTACCGTGTGAGTTACCAATGGGCCGTAAATTTAAAGCACGCTCGAGGCCGTAGGCGCTAGCACAGCGCTCGCTGAGGGCGGCACGCACACGGGGAAAATCGAGGGTGGCAAGGGTATGGTCGTCAAAATACATGTTGCTTCAGGCTCCTGTTGATGCGGTTGTTGCGGCTCGAGGGGTGCAATCTGCTGTGCATCCACTCGAGGCTTTAAACGCATTATAGGATGAAGCGGGCAAAATTCCTTGGGTGAAATGGCCTATTCCGCTCGAGGGCTATACGTAGGGTACACTTCCCAGATTCAATCCGCCGCTTGCAACAACCGCAAAGTCTGGGGCAGCCAATCCCCATGCTCGAGCAATAAATCATCGACCAAGGCCCAAATTTGATCCAAATCTAACTCCGCAGCGGTGTGTGGGTCAAACATTGCCGCGTGATAAATATGTTCGCGGTTGCCTGTGACCAAGGCTTCCACGGTCAGGGCTTGCACATTGATGTTGGTTTGCATCAGGGCAGCAAGTTGTGGTGGAATGCGTCCAATGCGGGTGGGCTGGATGCCTTGGCGATCCACCAAACACGGCACTTCCACCGAGCAATCTTGGGGTAAATTGTCGATCAGGCCGTGGTTCATCACGTTGCCGTAAACCACTCGAGGGATTCCCGTGACCATGCTGTGAATGATCAAAGAGCCATATTCCACAGAGCGCTTCACCTCGAGCGGAGCGTTGGGGTCCTCGAGGGTGGTTCGCAGGGTTGCCCAGTCCGCAATTTGACTTTCACAACGGCGGGGGTATTCGTCCAGTGGAATATTAAAACGCTCGATCAAATCTTCGCGGCCCTTTTTGATAAAGTACGGCACGTATTCGGCAAAATGCTCGCTGGATTCGGTGACAAAATATCCCAAACGGCGCAACATTTCGTAGCGCACACGGTTGGTCGCAGGCACTTTGTCGGTTTCGGCAAGGGCTTTCAATTTAGGATAAAGGTCCTCACCTTTATGCTCAAACTTTAAGTAAAAAGCTATATGGTTAATGCCCGCACACAGATAATCAATTTCCTCAACGGGAATACCCAAGTCGTCGGCAAGTTCTTTAGCAGTATGTTGAACACTATGGCACAGCCCCACGGTTTTAATTGTACTTTGCCGAGCCAAGCCCCAAATATTCATCACCATCGGGTTGACATAATTCATATGCAAAGTATTTGGGCAAAGCCGCTCCATATCGCGGCTCATCTCCAGCAACACTGGCACAGTTCGCAGCGCTCGCATGATCCCACCAATGCCCAAAGTATCAGCGATGGTTTGACGTAAACCGTGGCGTTTGGGGATTTCGAAATCGGTGACGGTGGCGGGTTTATAGTCGCCCACTTGGATCATATTGATCACAAAATCCGCACCCTCGAGGGCCTTTTCCCGCTCGAGTGTTGCCGTGACCGTGGGTTTGGCTCCTACGGTTTGGGCCACGCGCTGAGCTACGTTTTGTGTCACCTCGAGGCGAGTGGCATCAATGTCAAACAAACGAATGTCGGCGCTAGAGAGTTCTGGGAAGCTGAGAATGTCTCCCAGTAGATTTTTGGCGAAAACGGTACTTCCTGCACCTACAAAAGCAATTTTGGGATTTGCCATAATGAACCTCTATGAAACTAAAAGAATCTCTTGAAATGGATCTGGTCTGGGATTTAGGCTCGAGTGCCGAAATACTCAAAAGAATACCCCGCATCTCAATAATAACTCTGAAGATTGCAACAGAATTGCAGCAGAATTGAAATAGAGGTATGAGATACTTGAGTTAAAGTAGGGAGTGTTTTAGGATTCACCCCCTCGAGCAGTTTTAAGTTATTTAAACAGCGCGTTGACTTTATCGTTGGCAGCGCCCAAGACTTCACTTGCTTTGGCTTTACCTAAAAACACACTTTGCATAGCAGCGGTCATAATATCATTGATTTGAGGTGCGTTATCAGTGATGGGGAACAAGAAAGTCCCACCTGGAGCTTTGACTTGTTTGATAAAGGCACTGACATCAATACCTTTGGCTTTAAAGGCAGCTTGGGCTTTAGTGGCTGCGGCAGGAATGGCAGGAAATACTGCTCCAGCTTCGCCAATGGTGTTTTGGCAAGAGGCACTTGCCAAGTATTTGACCCATTTCCAAGAAGCATCTTGGTTTTTGCTGCCCGTCCAAATCGAGTCGGCAAGTCCGTTAAACATACTCATTCGCAAACCGTTAGGGCCTTTAGGCAAAGGCAAAACCGCAACTTTAA